>JBBIOI010000116.1:0-10341 GCA_037443425.1 Deltaproteobacteria bacterium | reverse complement strand
TGCAATTAATAATGGAAATTGCAGGGATGAATGACCTTATAAGAAATGGACTTTCTCAGGTTGCAGGAGCTATTTCAGGAATGGTTGAAGAGGCCCGTGATTATAAAACCTTGACCCTTCCTTATCCCTCAATAGCAGTAACAGAAATCGGCTTTTCAGATAAATGTGCCAAATATGTGGAAAAACTTTTAGTAGATAAGGGGTATCATGTATATCCATTTCACGCTCAAGGAATTAGTGATCGTGCAATGGATAGATTGATTGCTCAAGGTTTTTTTGACGGTGTGATCGAAATTGTTCCAGCTGGCCTGATAGAAGAAAAATTTAAAGGTAACAGGGCTGCTGGTATGGAAAGATTAGACGCTGCCTGTGAAAGGGGAATTCCTCAAGTATGGGCAACATGCTGTTTGAATTTGACAGGGGCTGGTCCTACAAGGACAAATCGAGAAAAATATATTGCTTCTGGAAAGGTTTTAATGATTGACGAAATGAGGGCTATGGCACGTTTCCCGAGGGATGAGCTTATAGTTGGAGCCAAACTTTATAGCGAAAAAATTAATAAATCTAAGGGACCTATAAAATTGGTTGTTCCACTTCGTGGATGGTCATCTTTAGATCAGGAGGGAAGTATACTCTACGACCCTGACGAAGACCGTATTTTTATAAATGAACTCAAAAAAAATCTAAAACGCGATATTGAGATAGAAGAGGTAGATTGTAACCTTGAGGATATAAAAACCGCTCAGACTTTGGTTGAAAGCTTAGATCGATTAATGAAGGAAGTGAAAAAATAAAAACTCGTTATTTTTAAGCTTCATTAATTAAACTAAAAATATGAAAGGGAATTAGAATGGTAGTAACTTATGAAAAAGAAGGAAACATTGTAACAATTACATTGAATCGGCCAGAAAAATTGAATCGAATTGATGCAGAAATGTGTCAAGCATTTAGCAAGGTCTTAATTGATTTTAGGGACGATCCTGAGGCATGGGTAGCAATTGTTACAGGTGCAGGAGAGGCCTTCTCTACTGGAGCTGATCATGAAACAGTTTTAAAACCATGGGGAAAGAAGTCTTTTTCCCCACCACCAATGATTATGAGAGGACTACAAATCTGGAAGCCTCTAATTGCTGCAATTAATGGACCAGCAAGAGGTGGTGGTCTTGAAATTATATTAGCCTGTGATATTAGGATTATCTCAGAAAACGCTTATTTACAAATGCCTGAGGTAGGCCGTGGCTTAATTCCAGGATGGGGCGCAACACAGAGACTTACACGGATGATTCCCTATGCCAGGGCAGCAGAGATGATTTTTTTAGCTACTCCTATAAGTGCACATGAGGCTTACAGCATTGGTTTAGTCAATAAAGTTGTTCCTCTTGATCAACTTTTACCAACAGCAAGGCAGTGGGCTACTAAGATCTGCGAGAATACTCCGCTTGGTATTAGAAGAGCAAAAGAGGCAATGCTCAGAGGAAAAGATATGGCGCTTGAAGATGGATTACGGCTCGAACTTTCATTTTTTGAAGAGATGCTTCAAAGTGAAGATTATATGGAAGGACTTCAAGCTTTAACAGAAGGAAGAAAGCCGAAATTTAAAGGGAGATGAAGAATTTAGTTTCAATTCAAGAGAAGCCAAATTTTTTGTTACAAGGCTAACCCCTCTCATTTCCTGTAATACAAATACAGGCAATTCCTCCCCAAACTGCTCCACCCAAATTGTGTATCAAACCTAAACGGGGATCTTTCACCTGACGAACCCCTGCTTTTCCCTGAAGTTGTTTATAAATCTCATATTGCATCCTGAGACCACTTGCCCCTAAAGGATGGCCAAAACATTTTAAGCCGCCATCAGTATTTACCGGCAACTCACCTTTTAAAGTAAATGTCCCAGCTTCGATATCATCCTTTGCCCTTCCCTTCGGACTCCAGCCTAAATCTTCGTATATAACCATCTCATGAATTGTAAAACAGTCATGGACTTCTGCTACACTTAACTCTCTTAACGGGTCTTTTATTCCCGCCTCCCTATATGCTATTTCAGCGGCACGCACATTCTCTTCAACATGCGCAAAATCATAGCCCTGCGACAACAAATCTAAATAAGGACCTGCACTAATTGCTATTGATTTGATATAAATAGGATCTTCCCTAAAATTTTTTGCCAGATCAGCGCGAGTAACAATGGCTGCCGCTGCTCCATCACTAACCCCGCAACAGTCCAGTACACCAAGTGGCCAAGCAACTATAGGAGACCTTAAGACCTGCTCTACTGTAATTTCGTTCTGGAAATGAGCCTTTGGATTCATGCTACCATGATGATGGTTCTTCACTGCAATTTTTGCCATTAGGATTCTTCCCTCTTCAGGGGCTATTTTGTATTTTTTAAAATATCCCAAGGCCAATGTCGAAAACATTGCTGGTGGAGAAAGAGATACCTCTGTTCCATTTGTTCCCATTGTTGAACGTCCAAGAACATTTGTTGGCTGCACTCCAGTCCATCCTGTATCTTTTAGCTTTTCCACTCCTACTGCCAGCGCTATATCACAGGCTCCGGAGGCAACCGCAAAAACTGCACCTCTTAAAGCCTCTGTGCCTGTTGCACACATATTTTCAACTCTGGTTACAGGAATGTATTTTAATTTCAAAGGGGATGATAAACTAAGGGCAGTATGTCCAGAGAAAACTGTTCCTAACCACGCTGCCTGGATATCTTTAAGTTCTACTCCTGCATCCTCACAAGCTTCAAAAGTAGCATCAATGATCAAATCATCCACACCTTTATCCCATAACTCTCCAAACCTTGTACAACCCATTCCAATAATTGCCACTTTATCTTTTATATTACCCATATCCTCCTCTTTCTATCAGATTATTGGCCTGGCTTTCCAAAAATAGTTATTAATCCCTCCTTTATCCCCTAATTTTCTAAAACACATCTCCACAGGCATATCAACATCTATTTCAGAAGGCTCACATTCTGTTATTTCGCACATAATCCTTCCACCACCCTCAAAATCCACCACACTTATGATAGCAGGGATTTCCCTTTCTGAGGTTAAATAATCAATAGCATAATTAAATATAATTCCCTTTTTGTCAGAAAGTTTGTAGTCTTCAAATTTATCCTTCGACTGACAATTCACACAGATTCTCTGTGGTGGATATTGAACTGTACCACATTGTTTACATCTATTTCCATAAAGGGCGAATATACTCTTTCTATCTCTCCAAATACAACTGATCGATGGTGGCTTAGACTCTGGACGCCTCGGTTCTTCAAGGGGTACCAATTCTCGCCATGTAAGATATCTCTCATAACTTATATATTTTTTCCTCATTAAGAAATTCTTTAAACTCCTTTTTTTCTGAAATTTACTTATTTGCTCTGTTGTCTTTAGTATAAATGCATC
The DNA here is from genome assembly GCA_037443425.1 of Deltaproteobacteria bacterium. Taxonomy (GTDB): domain Bacteria; phylum Desulfobacterota; class BSN033; order BSN033; family UBA1163; genus JBBIOI01. The sequence goes on along the minus strand of JBBIOI010000116.1, from coordinate 6,928 downwards.
TCCACCATCCCCAAAGTTAGCAACTAAAATCCTGTTGTTCGGTTGAGCTTCTTCAAGAAAAGATACCAACATCATTGGAAGGGCTGCAGTTCCTAAATTACCAAACAATTCAAACTTAGTTGCCTGAACCTGTGATTGAAGCTCAAATCCTAATCGTTTTGCTAATAATGAATGACTTTTATTATCAGGTGCATAAAATATAATCTTTGTAAGTTCTTTTATATTTAGTCTATATCTCGTTATTATCTCTGAAATAAGGGGTTCCATTGTTTTCACATAACTTTCACTCAAAACAAATCGTTCTTCCCAAGATTGGACAAAAGAATTTTTTTCAATTCTCCATGAATCAAGAATTTCACTAAAGGTTGAATAACTTCCTTCAATACTGGCTATAACATTATTTTTTCCAATTGCTAAGGCAACCGATCCATCACCGAAAAGTTGTTCTGATTGACTTTTACCTGCTCCCATTCTGCAATCTGATGCAACAACAATGATGTTCTGTGCTGTTCCACTCTTAATTGTATCAACTGCTGAATTTAGGGCAATTGTTGCTGATCTTAAAGAATCTGTAAAATCAGCAGTACGAGTCTCCCTGGGAAGATCCAGGGCAGCAGAAATGATGGAAGCCGTTAGTTTCTCCCTATACGGAGATGTTGTGCTCGCAAAAAATAGGCCATCAACTTTTTCAGGACAATCCTTAATACAATCAAACGCTGCATCCACAGCCATTGTTAAGCTATCTTCATCATACCTCGCAACTGCTCTCTCTCCTCCCGAGCTCTTAGTATTCCAAGCTCGAGCAATTTCATCTCTGCTTAATCGATATGGCGGAATATAAATTCCATATGATGTAATACCAACCATTATTAAATCTCCCCGTAAAAACTAAAAGTTTTAATAATTATTTCGTAAAATATTCTTTCCTATAGATTTAAGAGAAGAATAGATTTTCGAAATCATTTAATTATGCATAGGACTAAAACAAATAATCCATGATTTGGCATAAAAGCCTTTAAAAAATTATAATGAGAGCATAAAAAAGTCAACAAAAATTTTCCCATACCATTAGAATATTAAGCTCCATTTTTTATCAGTCATTGCTAGCACCCAAAGGGTGCATAGCAATGAAACCAAATGCGGCAAGGGACGAGCCCTACGCTTTAGATTCTTTTAATTTCTCGTAGGGTAAGCCCTTGCGGCTTACCACATTAGGTATTACTGTTTTCGGTAAGGGATAAACCCTTACCCTACACCTATTAACGGTAATGGATGAACCCTAACCTTTACGCAAAAAATATTTCGCTCTGAGTCTGAGAACCAACCATTTATGTTCAGATAATCCGTATAAAATATTTCCAAAAGTTGACATTTATTGTCAAAAATATTGACTATCTATAAACTCGTATCCAGAAAATCCTCCAATATTTTCAATTAATTAGATAAATTTTAATAATATGGCATAATCATTGCTATTTTTTTCTTATATTTAACTCTCTTACATCAGGAGTCTTCTATGGGGGATATCAAAGAGATTATTGAAAAACTTGATTTAATGTTAGAAATCTTCTTGAAAAACGTACCAGAGGCTTTCAAATGGCTGAAGAATCCAAATCCATAAATAGATGTCCATATTACAGAGACTCAGAGAGAGGATCCATGGGCATGGGACTTGGTTTCTGTGACCTCGATGGCTTTCATACTATATGTGATGGAGATGTGGGATTTTGTGAAAAACCCGATCAACTTAAAACCCAGCTTAAGAAGAGAAAAAAACTAAATGGCTCAAATACCGAGAACCATCAACTTCTTGAAAGGCTTGACGTAATGGATCAAAATTTAGCATCTTATGATGTACTTATCATAGATGATGACCCTCAAATAAGAAGCCTCTTAGTTAATATACTTTCTTCAAAGGGACAGAGCTGTGAGCAGGCCTCTAACGGATCTGAGGCATTAAAGAAGATCGAGGAAAAGGGCTTCGATGTTATTATCTCTGATATTGTCATGCCCGGTATGGATGGGATCACCCTTATGGGAGAGATATTCAAGAAATATCCTGATCTGCCTGTAATGATTATGACAGGTCACAGCCATGAGTATTCTGCCGAGATGGCAATCCGCTCGGGTGCAAGGGAGTTTATAAAGAAGCCCTTTACAATTTCCGAATTCCTCTTAAGGTTTACAAAGATGATGAGAGAGCATGAAATGTTTAAAGTTATTAAAGGAAAGATAAAAGAATCCGAGCAATATGCGGAAAAACTCAAAAAAGAAATCGAGCATTTGAGGGAAAAGCTTAAATTAGCCTCTTAGGAGGACTATATGATAAAAACATATTCCTTCAGAGGCAGATCTTATTTATTGATCTTCATCATAATCTGGAGCCTTACAATCACTGCTTCACTTATCTGGAATAATATTCATTTAAGGAAGATGACCCTTGAGATGGCAATTCATGAGGCAAAAATCTCTCTTGAAAAGGATATTATATACAGGGATTGGTTTACGAGAAATCAACACGTATATGTTGGAGTCTCTGAAGAGACAACATAAACATAGTAAGTCTTAAGCCCCTTAATCCTGAGAATTATCCTGATCCATTGGAGGAAGAAGCACTTAAATCATTTAACTCAGGGATAAAGGAGATCAGTTCAATTGGAAGAATCGGAGAAAAGGAGTTTTTACGTCTGATACGTCCTCTAAGGGCAAATAAACAGTGCTTACAATGTCACATGGAGAAAGGTTTAAAGGAGGGTGATATACTGGGAGGGTTATCTGTTGGGGTTAATATGGCACCTTTTCGTGCTATAGAGTGGACCCAAATTAATAAAATAATAATTATTCATAGCCTTGTATGGTTCTTGATATTTCTGGGTGGTATTTTTGCTTTAAAAAGGCTCGAGAAGTCTGAGAAAAAGAGGAAAGAGGCTGAGGATGCATTAATAAAGTCTCATGAAGAACTTGAAAAGAAGGTTATGGAAAGGACTCGTGAATTAACCCTTGCTAATGAATCATTGTTAAGAGAGATTGAAGAAAGGGAAAAATTAGAATCAGAAGCCTTAAGGCTGTGGAGCATAGTTCAGCAGTCCGGGGATATAATTTTTATAACCAATAAGGATGGCATAATTGAGTATGTGAATCCATCTTTTGAGAAGATCACTGGTTATAGTGGAGAAGAGGCGGTAGGGAATACACCAAGGATCTTAAAATCAGGTCTTATGGGACCAGAATATTATAGGGAAGTCTATGAAAATATCTTCTCCGGTAGAATCTTTCACTCTGAGGTGATAAACAGGAGAAAGGATGGTGAACTATTTTATTACGATCAGACAATAACCCCTATAAAAGATAAAGATGGAAGGCATTTTATATCTACAGGAAAGGATATTACAGAGCATAAAAGGTTTGAAGAGGCATTAAAAGAAAGTGAGGCCCGCTTAAGCGAGGCTCAAAATATTGCCCACCTCGGGTTCTGGGAGTTTAATATCGAGGCAAATGAGCTCAGGTTATCAGAGGAGGCAAAGATAATCTTCGGGAAAGACTCAGACTTCTATAAAAATGATTACTCATTATTACTTGAAAATATTCATCCAGAAGATAGGGAGACTGTAGAGAAGACCTGGAGGGATTCTATTGAAAAAGGAAGGTCATATGAGATTATCTACAGGGTTTTAAGGGATGATAGCAGCGTGAGATTTGTTCATGAACGTGGAAAGAGTTTTCTTGATAAAGATGGTAAAGCTCTGCGTTTTGTTGGAACTCTGCATGATATCACCGAGAGACAACAGCTTGAGCAACAGCTGATTCAGGCCCAGAAGATGGAAGCCATTGGAAGACTTGCTGGTGGAATTGCCCATGACTTTAATAACATCCTTACCGTAATAAAGGGTTATACACAGCTTTCTCTCATGGAAGTTAAAGAAGGTGCTCTTAAAGAGAATCTTGAGCAGATTAAAAATGCCTCGGATAGGGCATCTGATCTTGTCCGTAAGATCCTTGCCTTCAGCCGTCGTCAGGTAATGGAAATGAGGGTAATAGACCTAAATAGCATCATCAAGGAAATGGATAAGATGCTACTTCGCTTAATTGGTGAAGATATCGAACTAATTACAGTACTTGAGGAGAACCTCGGTAAAGTAAAGGCCATCATGAACCTCGCAGTCAATGCAAGAGATGCAATGCCATCGGGTGGAAAACTCACTATCGAGACTGCAAATGTGGAATTTGATGAAACTTATACAAAGAACCATTTTGGTGTAGAACCAGGACAATATGTAATGATTTCAGTGAGTGATACAGGTATCGGTATGACTCCTGAAATAAAAGAGCATATATTTGAACCTTTCTTTACAACCAAAGAGAAGGGTAAGGGAACAGGATTGGGACTTTCAACCGTTTATGGTATTGTGAAACAGAGTGGAGGACATATCTGGGTCTATAGCGAACCTGGTCAGGGAACAATATTCAAGATTTATCTACCAAGGATTGAAGATGAGATTGATAAACCCGAAGAGAAAATTATTACTGAGGGGATTGAACACGGAAATGAAACAATCCTTATAGTTGAAGATGATGAAGATGTAAGAAAGTTAGCAGTTCAGATCCTCGAAAGACAGGGCTATAAGGTTATGGAGGCACGTGATGGAGCCGAAGCATTAAGGATATGTAAAGATTATAAAGAACCCATCCATCTCATACTTGTTGATCTTATAATGCCAGGGCTAAATGGTCGAAAGATGGTTGATGAACTTTCACAGATTCGAAAAGATTTTAAAGTCCTCTATATGTCTGGTTATACCGAAAATACGATTGCACATCGCGGAATTCTTGAGCCCGGAATAGAGTTCATTCAGAAACCTTTTACAATGGAAGACCTCGCAAGAAAGGTAAGACATATCCTTAATAAATAAAATTGGACTATGATTCTTAAAACTCTTATTTTTAATCGGGAAGTAGTCATCTCGGCTTAAATTGGATAAAATCTGTGGGTTGTAAGTAATTTCAAGACCTGAAAGATGGGAATATATAGATATGACCGTCTTTTTTAAAAACTTCTACATCAATCCCATAAACCCTTGAGAGATTCTCCTTCGTTAATACGTCCTCGGGTTTTCCATAGCTTGTTATTCTACCTTCACACATCAATAAAACCTTATTTGCAAATATGGAGGCCAGGTTTGGATCATGCTCGCTCATTATAACTGCAATCCCTTTATCCGCTATTTCTATCAAACTATTCAATATAAGAAATTTATTTTTTAAATCCAGATGAGAGGTAGGTTCATCAAGAAGTAAAACCCTGGGCTTTTGAACCAAAGCCCTTGCTAAAAGAATAAGTCTTAACTCACCACCACTTAGCTGCGTATATGGTCTATTTGCTAAATGCATTATCCTTAATTGATCAAGAACATTATAGGCAAGCTCATAATCTTTCCTTTTTGGATTTGAATGATCCATATAAGGGGTTCTTCCACTTACAACAATATCTATAACTTTATATGGAAAATTCGGGGAGTGGATCTGTGGAACATATCCAAAATTTTTTGCAATTTCTCTTGCCTCGAGTTTTGAAACATCAAATGAATCGATAAAGACATTGCCTTTCGGTTTTAAAAGTCTATTTAAACACTTAAGCAGTGTAGTCTTCCCACTTCCATTGGGTCCAAGTATAGTTAAAACTTCCCCCCACTCTACTTTGAAGAATACCTTTTCTAGGATTGATTTTTTATCATAACAAAATGTTAAATCAGCTACATTAACCCCATTCATGCATACTCCTTCTCATCAAATAAAGAAATATCGGCGCACCAACCAGTGTTGTAACAATCCCAACAGGGATTTCGAAAGTCCAGATCCCTCTCGAAATTAAATCAGCTATCAACATAAAGGATGCGCCAATGGATAGCGAGGCTGGTAATAAATTTTTTGGATCCGATCCAATCAGGAATCTTGTAATATGGGGAGAGATTAAACATACCCAACCTATTACACCCGTTACAGAAACTACAGAAGCCGTGGCAATTGATGAAAAAATTATTACCATAAATCTCTCTCTTTCAACATTGATTCCTACTGACTTAGCCTCTTCATCTCCAATAGATAGGACGAAAACCTTCCATTTAAAAAATAAAAGCCCAGATATACCTAATAAGCAGAGAGGGGCAGATGTAATAACACTATTCCAGGTGGTTGTATGTAACCTCCCTATAATCCATGTTACTATGGTTTGAGTCTTCTCTGGCTCTATAAGTATAAGCACTAAAGAAAGTAATCCTGAAAAAAAAGCCGAGATTATTATCCCACCCAATACAAGAGAGATACTTGAGGTTTTACCCCTTAATTTTGAGATAGATAAAGTTAATGTTATTGCAAGAAGACCAAACACTATTGCAGAAGGCTGGGTTAAAAAGAAATATCCTTTGCCAAACAGGGCTATTGACAATCCGGCGCCAAAAGCAGCTCCTGAAGAAATACCCAATATATAAGGGCTCACAAGTGGATTCCTCAATGTATGCTGAAGGGCACTGCCAGAGATTCCCATACAGGAACCAAAAAGAATTGCCACAATAGCCCTTGGAAGTCTTATATTGAAAAATATCGTATAATCAACAGGATCCTTAATGCTCAACAAAGAAAAGATTGAGACAAATCTCTTTCCAGAGCATAAATATAAGATTAGAAAAATTAAAGGAACTATTAATAATAACATCCAGAGAAATTTACCATCTATCTTCCTTACATATAAGTGATAATCCATCATAGATTTGATAACCCATAATCAATCTTTAATTTGGTATATAAACCCTCATGCCCTCAAAGGGCATCACGAAGGATGAAAATATTGAATTGGCATTAATATTCAATATATTAGACCCCAATGTGAATCTCGTAATAAGGTTTTAAAGCACATAGGTTTTCAGACTAGGAG
>JBBIOI010000115.1:0-10465 GCA_037443425.1 Deltaproteobacteria bacterium | reverse complement strand
ATATTTAAAATAAGTAAGTCACTTATTTTTAGCAAGCATTTCCAAAATCCTTGGATAAAGATTAAGATTTGCCTCTTACTTTTATGAAGAGAAAAGAAGTAAGGTAAGTACTAGTACTAATAATGGAAGGATAATTCTTAAGCAAAGGTTATGATTTTATTATCTGTAGCTTTCTAACAACCTCTTGAAATTCGATTTATTAACATCCTGCCCCACCAATGGGCCTTTGGCTAAAGCAGAAAATGATTTCTCATAAGGTGGCCTGTCATTCTTATATATAATTCCAACTGGAATCTCGTCCCCCCATTTGATAGCTGTTTTAATAGCATTTTCCCAATCATAAGGGTCATATGAGGAGGGAATGGGTTTACATCTCTCTTTATACCATCGAAAGGTATTTACTCGATTGAAAGAGACACATGGCTGTAAAATATCTATTAAGGAAAATCCTTTATGTTTTATTGCTTTAATTATTAAATCTATTAGATGCTCCTCAAAGCCCACAAACCCGCGGGCTACAAACCCTGCATGCATAGCTACTGAAACAGCAATTGGATTAAAAGGGATCTCCATCACCCCCATAGGTTGTGCCTTAGTTACGAAACCCTCATCCGATGTTGGACTTGCCTGCCCTTTGGTTAGACCATAGACCTGATTATTATGTACGAGAACAGTTATATCAATATTTCGTCTAATAGCTGCCAAAAAATGGTTTCCGCCTTCAGCATACATACAACCATCACCACTTTCAGCAATAACAATGAGATTTGGGTTTGCAAGTTTTGCACCTGTTGCAACAGGAAGACTGCGACCGTGAAGTCCATTAAAAATATTTGCATTGATATAATGCGGTGCTTTTGCAGCCTGACCGATCCCTGAAACAAAAAGAACCTGATGGGGCTCAACTTCTATCTTTACCAATGCAAGCTTAACAGCCCTTAGGAGTGAAAAGTTGCCACATCCCGGACACCATGCTGTTTTATATTCTCCATAATCTGCAAGTGTTACCATAGTTTTTTCTCCTTTAAATAAGATTCCGAAGGATATATTGTGGTGTTATGGCTAAGCCATCATACCTTAAAATCCTTTTATCTATCTTAAACCCTGTTTCTCTCCTTATCAGTTGGGCTAACTGTCCTGTGGCATTATTCTCAACACAGACCACTTCTTTTGCATTCTCTAAATAGTTAAGAATCTGTTCAGGAACTAAAGGCCATAATTGAGAAAAATGCAATGTGGCAGTCTTTTTCCCTTTAGATCTTAATTCTAAGGATGCCTCTTCAACCGCTCCCTTATTCGATCCCCAGCATAAAAAAAGGATATCTGGCCTTTCATCACCCAAAAATGAAGGAGGAATTGTCTCCAATCTAAGGCCATCTAATTTTCTAAGACGCTTCTCCACCATTTTTGACCTAAGGGGGAGATCCTCATTAATATGGCCATCTTCTTTATGTTCGTGACTATCGGCAATAACAAGATGTTTGCTCAAACCTGGAAGAAGCCTTGGCGAAATCCCTGTTTCTGTTATTCTGTATCTTAGATAAGGGCCTTTTATTGAATCGGGATCCTCTCCTGGATGAATAAATGAAAGTTTTTCTACGTCGATAGGCTCTATATCCCTGTAAGAGTCAGCAATAAAATGGTCTGTAAGAATGATTACAGGAGATTGATATTTTTCAGCTATCTCAAAGGCCTTTCGAGTAAGGTAAAAACATTCTTCTACGGTTCCAGGGGCAAAGATAGCCCTACAGAATTCTCCATGTCCTGCATGAAGTGCAAACCAGAGTTCACCCTGTTCAGTTCGCGTTGGAAGTCCTGTTGCAGGCCCGGGTCTTTGTGCAATAACTATAACCAGAGGAGTTTCACTTATAGCCGAAAGGCTAACAGCCTCAACCATCAATGAAAATCCACCCCCTGAAGTAGGAACCATACTCGGTGCCCCTGCATAAGAAGCACCAAGTGCCAAATTAATTGCTGCTATCTCATCTTCAGCCTGAACTACGACTAAGTCCATCTCTTTTGACCAATCTATCAATGTTTGGGCAATTGATGTCGAGGGACTCATCGGATAAAATGCGCAGAACTTAAGCCCAGAAGAGATAGCACCAAGAGCCAATGCTTCATGACCATTCATCAATAATTTGGTTGAAGGAGTTTCAATAGGTGAAAACTTCTCCATTTTAAAAGGCTGAAGTTTCATCCATCTATAACTTTCCTCAAAAACCTTTAGATTCTCTTCAGACTTTTCTTCGCCTATTACGTCCTTTATAGTTTTTAAAACCATTTTTTCATCGAGCCCTAAAAGACTTGAAGCCACTCCCAAAAGGGCAGTATTCCAGAAGATTTCCTTACCAAATTGATTTAAAGGCAACCCTATCCAGTTCTTTTCATATATATCCCAATCCGCATTTCCAATCATATATCCTGTAGGAGAGACATCCTTCCTGTGTATTTCGATAGTTTCTTTATTTAATGCCAAAAGTATATCTATTCTTTCATCTGGGGCTAAAACCTTATCTTTTCCAAACCTTATTGCAAAAGTATTATGACCTCCCCTAATCCTTGATTCATATGTTTGTGTCACATGTAGAGAAAAGCCACTCCTTAATAAACTTTTAGAAAATATATATCCAGCTGTCTGAATACCCTGCCCTGCTTCTCCACCAAAAAGTATATTGATATAATTCACTGAACCCTCCTTCATTTTAAACTTTAAAATCCTGATTGTTTAAAGGAATGAACTCTTAATCAACTTATCTATCAACCAAGCCTCTGGAGGTAGCGATGGGCTTGAAGAGAGGCTTTTGCACCTTCTCCTGCTGCAACTACAATCTGTTTTTCTGGAACATTGGTCACATCTCCAGCGGCAAATAGACCTGGGATTCCAGTTTCGTTTGCAGAATTTACGACAATCTCACCATAACGGTTTAATGGAAGGATATCTTTAAATGGTTCTGAGTTTGGAATAAGACCGATTTCAATAAGCACACCTCCAACTGAAAATCTCTTTTCTTCTTTTGTCTTTAAATCTCTGATCTTTATCCCTTCCACCTGTTTTTCCCCTTCTATCTCTACTACTTCGTGCTCCAAAAAGATGGTTAGATTGGGCGCATCTTTTACCTTATCAATGAGAATCTTATCACCCGTCAGAGGAGTAATCGAAACAAGATAAACATGTTCAGCTATTTTGAGCATATCATCCGTAGCCTCTAATGCTGAATTACCACCGCCAATGACTGCCACCCGTTGTCCTGAAAATAGGGGGCCATCACAAATCGCACAATAGGTAACACCTCTGGCTCTCAGCCTCTCTTCTCCGGGTACATTAAGGGGCCGAGGACGTTTACCCGTAGCAATTATTACAGCCTTTCCGTGATAAACATCACCCTTATCGGTTTTAACTTCAAATCCCTTTTCTAACAAAGATAATGATGTTACGCCATCTCCTATCTTCTGATCGATAGGAAACTGTCTCATCTGCTCTTCAAATCTTTGCATGAGCTCATGACCTTCAATATATTGGTAACCCATATAATTTTCTATACCAGAGGTATAAAGAGGCTGACCACCAAGGTCGATGCTAATAAGAAGGGTCTTTATTTTCTTTCTTGCTGCATACACTGCTGCGGTCATCCCTGCAGGGCCACCCCCAATAATTATCAGTTCATACATATTCTTTTTCTTTCACTCCCATCATATTAATTTTTTACTGATAGATTATAACCAAACTGTAAATTCGTCAATAGGTCTCCTAAAGGCCCTTGGCAAAAGTTTAACCCCTTCTTTTAGATATCCTACAGCGATTAGCATTGGAATGATTTTATCTCCTGAAATATTAAACTCCTTTTTTACAGCCTCCTCATCAAAACCATCCATAGGATGTGTTTCAAGACCCATTCCCTTTGCTACAATCATAATATTCATTGCAAATAATGCCGTATTTTTTACTGCAAAGATCTTCCTTTTAAGGCTATCTATCGATCCATACAAGTTTTTGGCCATCGTCTTAGACCTATCTCTACCCTCAGGCTTTATATATCCAAGTTCCTGCCAGCTATCTAAGACCCTTTCAAGATTTTCTTCAACTCCTTTAGGATCTGCAATCATAATAAGGACTACAGAGGATTCCTCAACTTTAGGTTGATCAAATGCACACTTCCTTAGGGCCTTTTTTCTTTCTTGATCACTGACAACTATTACCCTCCAGGGCTGAAGATTGAATGAGGATGGAGAAAGATTTGCAATCTCCAGAAGTTCCCTTATAACCTCAGCCGGTAACCTACGATCAGGTTGAAAAAAATTGATTGAGCGTCTCTCTTTAATGGTTTGAATTGTCTCCATAAAATCTCCAAAAATTTTAATTAATTAGAACCCTTCATAATTTTAGTATACTTAAATCTTATCCATCCTACAGCACTATCTTGATCTATTTCTTTTTCGATTTTCCAGTATTACCTCATCTATTATCTCTCCACAAAAGATGCATCTCCAACCCCAAAAATTATCATAATGGCCATAGAATTTTTCATAGCTCATTTCTGACTGACAACGATAACATTTCATAGAAACCTCCTTAGTAAAATTTATTTTTAATAGATTTAACTATTCAATCAAAAAAATAAAATGGGGCAATGACTGTATTTTATCTCTAAAGAAACTGTAATTTAAAAATTAATAGTTTTGAAAGAAATAAAGGTTAGTAGGCCTCTTCTATTGAAAATTCATCAATTTCTGAAAATGATATCCTTTTTAAACACAATCTTTATTTTTCGATAATATTGATTCAACAATTGAAATTATCCCTTCTTTGGTTGTAGAGGCCTTTGATAAAAAGAAATTGGCTTTATATCTGCAAGCTGCCTCATAATATTCAGGTAAATCATAACTTGTGAGAATTATAATTGAAATTTCTGGATATTCATTCTTAATCTTTTTAGTTAGTTCCAGACCGTTCTCACCTGGAAGTTTTATATCCATAAAGATGATGTCTGGTAGGGCAGTCCTAATTTCTCTTAGTGCCTCTTCTCCGTCTTTTACTTCAAGAATCTCTATTTGAGGAAATCGATTCTTAATGGTCTCCTTCAAAATTTTTCTATATATAAAACTATCTTCTACGATGAGTATTCTATTCATCACGATTTAATTTTTCTTAACTCTACTATTTATATCTAAAATTATAAATAAGGTAAAAACTGTATTTACAATCGTTTAATACTGTATTTTCCTACGCTTTGCACGAGAAAGAAGATCTCAGTACGCCTTGAACTCCTAAGAGTCTTTAACCAGAGACCACTGAAAAAGTCTTTGAAAGGCTCGGGAGGTAGGTTTCAAAAAATCCTTTTTTAAAAGTCATTGCGAGCACCCAAAGGGTGCGTGTAAATCTCATAGATTCCTCGATTTGCTTGGAATGAAAATTTTTAAGAGATTGCTTAGGCTTCGCCTCGCAATGACGGAGTTTCCGCCAAGGATCTTGACAAACATTTATTTTATCTGTTAATAGAAATTTAATTTTTAATATATCCAGGTGTAGGGAACCCCGTGACTCCATTAAATTGGAGAAGTCGGGGACGGACCCGCCGCTGTAGTCGGGGACGAAACCTGCAGTATGCCACTATCTGGAGCCTTCAAAGGCTAAGAAGGATGGGAAGGCGCAGGGAGTAGGATGATCCGAGAGTCAGAAAACCTGCCTGGATATACTTCACATGAAGGTCTTCGAGGCTAAGACCGTGAAGGGTTCATGCGGGTAAAAATCCCCGGTCTTTAAAGCGAAGGCCGGGGATTTTTTTTGAACCCTTCTCCTGGCCAGAACCCTTAAAGGTTCGGCAAAATTTAAACCCTAAGGAGGAGGTGTCCTATGAAACGATTATCTTTTCTTTTAACTCTCTCAATCTTAATATTTTTAATTCCAGTTTCACTTTTTTCTCAGGAAAAAGAAGTTATACTCGAACCGGTTGTAGTTACTGCTACACGGGTAGAGACCCCAATTAGAGAAATTGCGAGTTCTATAACTGTTATTTCGACCGAAGAAATTGAAAGAAAGCAAAAAATAACAGTTTCCGAAGTACTAAGAGGAGTTCCAGGTTTAGATGTAGTTCAAACAGGTGGTGTAGGGAAAGTTACTTCAATATCTATAAGGGGTGCAAATCCAGAACACACGTTGGTAATGATAGACGGAGTAGAAATAAATGATCCTATTACTATTGGTAGGATTTATGATTTTGCTCATCTTACAGTCGATAATATTGAGCATATAGAAGTACTTCGAGGACCACAAAGCACACTCTACGGTTCTGATGCTATTGGTGGTGTAATAAATATCATAACAAAAAAAGGAGAAGGGAAACCAAGATTTTTTATCTCTGCTGAAGGTGGTTCTTTCACAACGTTCAGGGAGGCTGGAGGATTAAGTGGAGGAAATAACTGGATAAATTATTCTTTGGGAGTATCACGAACAGATACTGATGGAATATCTGCTGCAAGCAAGAGAAACGGAAATTATGAAAAAGATGGCTATAAAAACACTTCAGTTTCTACAATGTTAGGGTTTAATCCTATGGAAGAGGTAAATTTAAACTTTATTTTCAGATATACAAATGCTAAATCTGAAATTGACACATGGGTCTACGGTATAGGAGTATTGGATGATCCAAATTATTTTCAACGTTTTGAACACTCATTTTTTAAGGCACAAGCCAACCTTTCATTGTTTGATAAGATATGGGACCAAAAAATTAGTCTTTCAACAAATAATCACGAAAGATACCATAAAAATCCTAAAGATGCTCAATTTCCTTTTGACTTCGAAAGAGCAACATATTATGGAAAATTAGACAAATTAGACTGGCAGCATCATTTCAGATTTCATCCATTTAACTCCTTCACATTGGGCTTTGAATTTGAAGAAGAAAAAGGCAGATCAAAATATTATTCTGAATCTATTTGGGGCCCATCTCAAAGTATATTTCCAGAAAAAACAGCCAACACAAAAGGATTTTATTTTCAAGATGAATTAAAGCTTTGGGACGCCCTATTTGGAACGATAGGTATTCGAATTGATGATCATAGTCGTTTTGGCACAGAGACTACTTATAGAATTGCCCCTGCATATATAATTAAGGAAACTGGAACAAAAATTAAGGGAACATTTGGCACTGGATTCAAAGCACCCTCTCTTTACCAATTATTTGCGCCACCTACTTTATGGGGGCCTATAGGTAATAAGAACTTGAACCCAGAAAAGAGTAAGGGATGGGATTTTGGAATTGAACAGGATTTATTCAAGGAAAGGCTATTTTTAGGTGCCACACTTTTTAGAAACGATTTTAAAGATCTCATTCAATTTGACACGTTAAGAGGCTATATAAATGTATCAAAAGCTAAAACAGAAGGAATTGAATTTTCGGCCAACATAAAACCAATTGAAGATTTAAATATAAAAATGAATTATACACGAATGGATACTGAAAATAAGATTACAAAACAAGACCTCCTACGAAAACCAAAAAACAAATTAAGTCTTGACATTAACTACGATTTCTTCAAAAAAGGTAATATTAATCTTGGAATTATCTATGTAGGAAAAAGGAAAGATATGGACCCAACTACTTTCACAAGAAGAGTCAAATTAGATGGTTATACAGTTGTTAATCTTGCCACCTCCTTTAAATTAAATGATAATCTACAAATTTTTGGCCGTATTGAAAACCTTTTTGATAAAGATTATGAAGAGGTAAAAGGGTATGGCACGCCAGGAATCTCTATCTTTGGTGGTCTCAAATTAAACTTTTAGGAAGAAGAGGTCGTTCTTATTTAATGTGGAACGACCTCTATATTCTATCCTTTTTCGAATTCTTTCCATTTGTAATCGATGATTTCAAGTAAAACTCCATTCATCTTTTTGGGATGGATAAACGCATACTCACAATCCCTAAAGGATCTTGCTCCGCCAATTAGTGGATACCCCTTTTCCCTTAATTCATCCATTGCCTTTCTTGTATTATCAACGTTTAAACTTATAATCATTACACCTTCACCCCTTTTCTCGATAAATTTTGCTACTTCACCATCAGGGCTTGTAGATTCCATAAGCTCAAATCCCACATCCCCAAGCCAGTACCTTGCAACCTTTATCTTCTCAACCTCATCAACATAGGCATCATCAGGACCACT
Source organism: Deltaproteobacteria bacterium (assembly GCA_037443425.1). Classification (GTDB taxonomy): domain Bacteria; phylum Desulfobacterota; class BSN033; order BSN033; family UBA1163; genus JBBIOI01. The sequence goes on along the minus strand of JBBIOI010000115.1, from coordinate 2,296 downwards.
CTTTCCAAGGACAGGTTCCCAAATCTTTCTTGCTTCTTCAAGATTTTTTACAGCAATACATATGTGGTCTATCTTATTCACTTTCATCTTTTATCACTCCTCATCTAAATAGATTTTAAATACCTTCATGGAAAGTCAACAGGAAAAAGTGGACAATTCTCTAAGTCCCACTCCTTTTTGGGAATAATATAATAGGATATGTTTGCTGGAGTCTCTTCATATACTTTATCTTCGGTTAAATTACTTTTTAAATCAAGCTTTGCCTTTAATTCCTCGAGCTCCTTCTTTAACCCTGATTGAATAACCTCTTCTAATCCATTTATATTTTTAACCAGATAAAAAATCTCTTCTTCCTCCATATATACTGAATCCTTCAAATCCTTAAACCGAGTTTGTAACCCTCATGGATAGCTGTGTTCATTCCTCTGGGTAAAATACTATCGCCCACAACATAAATTTCATCTGTTAGATATTCAAGCTCCGTTAAAAGATTATTAACCGAAACTCTCGGCCCGGCAATGATTACCCTATCTACTTCAATTAAATTTTTATCACCTTTAGCATTTTCTATCTTAACAAAGCTATCTCCTATCTCTACGACCTTAGTTTCGTTTAAAACCTTTATATTAAACTTTTTCACCCATGCTGCATGTCTCCATTTAAAAGCTGAGCTTACATCTGTATCAACTCGTTTGTCTTCAGTAACAATCCAGACCTGATTCCCCAAAGAAGCAAAATGTTCTCCTGTAACAAGACCGACCTTACCACCTCCTATAATGACTATCTTTTCACCTGTAACTTTAATATCCTTTTCAAGGATATCAAAAGCTGATGAAACCAATGGTTTTTCATCACCTTGAATTTTCTCTCTTCTTATTTCAGATCCAGTAGCCACAACCACCACATCAGGTGAAATCTCCCTGCATATCTTTTTATTAAAATCAGTACCAAGAATAACATTAACTCCATTCTTTTTAAGTTGTTTTTCATAGTAATGAACTAATCTTAATAAATTCTCACCTCCCTCCACTTCTTTTGAAGCATAAAGTAATTGTCCACCAACTCTTTTCTTCTTTTCATATAGGGTCACATCGTGTCCCCTTTGAGCAGAAGTGATTGCACACTCAATACCTGAAGGTCCACCACCTACAACAACCACCTTCTTTTTTCTTACATTGGGTTTTACATAATACTCCGGTTCAACCTCGTGTCCCAAGATTGGGTTTACCGTACATATATATGGTTGGTTTGCAAACAATTTAGAAAGACAGATAAGACAACCTATGCAAGGTTTTATCTCATCGATTCTATCCTGGACAATCTTTTTTAGAATTTCTGGATCCGCCAACCCTGGCCGACATATTTCCCAGAAGTCTATCCAACCCTCACCAATAGCCCTATCAGCAAGCTTTGGGTCAGCCAATCTTGGGCCAAATGCGATAGGAATTTTTTTGATACGTTCTTTAGCCCTCTTTGCAACCGGAAGCCAGTGGTCATATGGAATATCCCTTCCTAATGCACCGCTTCTCGACTCATGCCAGCCTATTACAATACTGATAATGTCAGCACCCGAATCCTCTGCCATTTCCATAAATAAGAGGCATTCCTCATCGCTATTACCGCCATACTCGTCCATGAGCTCTGTTCCATTAAGTCTGATGGAAAGAATAAAATCATCGCCACATAGCTTTTTTATTGCCTTTATTATCTCGACCATGAATCTACCCCTATTCTCCGCAGAGCCACCCCATTCATCATTACGCCTATTTGTGAAGGGTGAGAGAAAGTTAGATAGAAGATATCCCATAAAGCTGGTAATCTCGACTCCTTCAAATCCAGCCTTTTTTGCCCTTAGTGATGCCTCAGCGTGGTCACGGATCGTTTCATAAATCTGCTCCACACTCATTTCATGAGGTGTGCGAAAATGTTTTAATGTCTGCTCAACAGGAGATGGCTGAACACAATAATCTAAATCTATCCCTCCATATCTACCACCATGAAGGATTTGCTGTATTGCTATTGCACCATTGCTATGAAATATATCTGCAACCTTTTTTAGCCCAGGGATATATTTATCATCGTTTATACTGATCTGGCTTGAGTATGCTTTACCAAGACCAATCTTATCTGGATAGGCACCTTGATTCGTAATAATACCACAGCCCATATTTGCAATTACTCTATCGCGCGCATACTCCCTTTCGCTGTACGATCCATCCCTGTTGTTAAAGTTCGATACACAACACGCTGCCCATTTCACTCGATTTATAGTCTCATATTTCCCAATCTTCCCCTT
>JBBIOI010000114.1:0-10560 GCA_037443425.1 Deltaproteobacteria bacterium | reverse complement strand
TATCTATTACAATGTTTTCTACGCGCACCTCTTTTCGCTCACGTTCGTAGGATTCCTTGCTTATAAGCCTTCCAATCTCAATAAAAGGATTTTCCTGCGATGGATTTAAGTGCCTCGACATAAGCCACACTTCCCTTGGACAGATGTAGTAATACCAGATGAGTGTACCAGTAGGGGTCATGATGGCTAATTTTTTCTCTTACGAGTTTTTGGTTCAGGTTCTTCGGGCTTGCTTTTCAAAATATATCCTAAATCTTGGATATTAAACACCTCTTCTATGCTTGGCCTGACACGAACTGACGATGGATAAAATATTTTTTCTTTTTCTTCAATTGGAACAAAATAAAGAATAAGCGGGAAGTTATGTTCTTTCTGTCTACACCTTTCGTGCATAAGATAAAGCTGACCTTTACCTTCTAATATGACTGTTTCTTTAGAAAAAGGAAATGGATATTCTGTTTCAACTTCAGTTAATCCAGTGACTTCCTCAACTTCTTTTACCATAAGCTCACTGTCTAAACTTACTGCTGACTCACTATCTCCGCAGGTAAGTGGTGATGTCTTTAAAGATTCTACTATGTCATTTATCAAGTTGTCTTCTATGAAAACTGCAGCGACTTGCATATGATTAGTATAAGCAAACTGCCTTCCAAGGGCATTGGTAAATTTACCGCCAATTTTATCTTCCCATTTTGTTATAGCAGATGTGGTATAGCTTTTAATAACGGAAGGAGAAAGGAGCCTTGAACCAGCCCATATTAAATTATCTTCAATCAAATTAAGATATTCCAGTGGGTGTTTGTTATTCTTATAACGCTGTAAGGCATTTGCAAGCATCCCTGTTACAGCAGATGGCGGCAAGAGTGGATATGTAAGAGCAGACTGCCAGGTAAAAGGAATCCTGATGGAGTAAAGGGAGTTTAACCTTATGTTGAAAACAATTGCCTTCATTGGGGGTGTTTTAAACTTTGCTTAAAAGTTCATCAAATATCTCTGAAATGGTGTTTTTCTTTGTTACTCCATTTGGAGATCCTGGACCCCAGTAAAGAAGCACTGTATTTTGTGGCATTAGCCCGATTGTTTTAGAAATATAATCGGAATACATTGGCGATACTGAAAAAGGCAAAGGTCCTGTTTCAGAGTATGCAATAAGCAATTCAATATGATTCATATGTGGGATAGCATGAGAAAGGGATGCACCCATTTGACCAGAAATTAGATATCTGTATGCCTCTATGGCAGCCTTAATTCTATTTTTTCGCTCAGTATCATTTACAGCATAAGGATTTTGACCACCGAGATTTAACTCAACAAGTCCAATTCTGTCCACATCAAGGGCTGAGACAAAGGCATAGATTCCAGATGCATAGGATTTGTTGAAGAGCCTTTGAAAGGCTTGCTCTCCTTCTGCTCTTTCTCTTATCTGAGAAACCCTCGTATGCAAAACCTGAGTAGAAGGAGTTTCAGTGTTTAAAACAGGCATGAGCCATGAAAACATTGCCCTGGAAGTTCTTCTGGCAGAAACGCCTCTTTGTCCTTCACCCTCGGCTTCCCTTGCTATCAAATAACCGTGAATATCACAAATACTACATGATGTAATAGCATCTTGTTCAGGTTTAGCTACCTGAGTTAAGTTTCCATTTCTAATTTCACCCGGTCTTATTGGTTCACCTGTCTTACAACCAGCACAGAGTAAAAGAGATGTATGCGGATCATTTAATATCAAATGCCTCATAGCCTCATAATGCCAGTGCTTAAGCATTCTACCTGAAACTGCGGGAGCTTCCTGTCTTTTTCCATTTTCATCAAGAAACTCCATTATTCTTATGTCTGTCACATTGCCTGCCACAGCCTCGTTATTGAGGTCGTGGACATTTAGTTGAGTTTTAACTGCAAATGTTACAAACTTAAGCATTTTGCACCTCCTCTGTGTTTTCTATGTCTTCTTCAGCCCTTGATGGGAAGGAAAACGCCAGTATCGCAAGGGCTGTTTTTGTGGCTTCAAAATCCTCATTGGCCAGTTGAAAGACTTCTTTTATCTCGGCTTCATTTGGTAGATGAATTCCTTTTTTTTGTTCCAATCGCAATCTTCCTTCTCTAAGCATCTTCGCTATGGTCTCCTCAAAATCCCTTGATTCTTTTCGCGCATTTCTTATGTCATCTGCATATCCATATTTTTTCTCCCTGATAAAATATCGCAAAGTCCTTGCAAGACTTGCCAACGCAGGATTTTCAATAATTTCCTGCCTTATCATAGCTACCTCCTTTAATAAATATTTTGCTGTTTGAGTATATAAAAGGTTGGTAAAATTATCCGAGGATGTTTCTTGAACATAAAGGCGGGCAAATTTTAATAAATTATTTTTCTCACTATGTTCAAGAATATTTGTTATTTCAATTAAAGATGATATCTTTGGTGGATCATCTTTTCTATAACTACCTAATAACTTAATTACAGTAGCAGAATTATACGGGGAATCTGAAATAAATTTTGAAAAAGGTATTGCATTAATGATTGCAGTTTGCTCAACCACCGTATCTCCTCTATTATCCTTAGATATTAAGGATAAATGGAAATGTAATTGTAACATCTCAATAATATCACTTATAGAAGGGACCTTGGCTAATAATCCAATTGTAAATGTTCTTAAAGGCTGAAGATCTGAAAGCCAAAAATTATGGAGTGTTTTTTGCAAAGATAATAGCATATATAACTTCTTAGAAGTTAGATCTTTTTGAGGAAGTGGTAACACTATTGCATATTTTCTATTTTTTCCGCTACCCATCTGAATGTTAAAACCAAAAGAATTTAAGCCCAAAACTGTTAAATAACCACATATTTCACATAGAGAAAGGTTGAATGTATTATGTCGTCTATCTCTAAAATAGGGTTTGCCAGCATGAAAAGAAGATAGCAAAATTAATCCAGTTCGTCCGCCAAAGCTTGTTATGTCTTCATGTCCACAAAATTTATTTCTTTTAATATTAAAATTTGAAATGCTTTTTAGATCAAATAGACTTTTCAAGTTATTTGTGGAAAATAACTTTTTAATTCGATCAATTGTTTCTTCATTAGCTGGATATTTTATTTTGTCTTTTGCCTTTACTCCTAAGTCATAAAACCTACCTGAGGTCAAGAGGCGCGACAGAATCGTTAAAAACGATTGATGTAAATTGTTTAAGGAGCATTTATTAAAAATCATTTGATAGAATCCTTCTTGAGGAATAATTTGAACTTCACATCCAGCCTCAATTCCAACCCTTGCAAGCCCATAAGCTATCTTTACCTCTAAATCAGGAAAACCCGTTGCTGGGGTATAGAGGGTTAGCAATCTATTACCTCCCAAAATCCAAGCTCTGTAATTTTAAATGACCTATCTTCAATTAAAATGGACCCAGGGGACCAAAAGAGACCATAAGAAGTTAGTTTTCTTCCTGCACCTTTTTGAATATCCCAATCTCTACTGACCAAAGGTTCAATATACCCTTTAATTTTTAAACTATCATTGTGTACCACATGGGCCCATATAGATTGACCTAAATTCATTGAGATAATAACCTCCTCATTTTCTTCCTTCCAATCTCCATAAAATGGACTAAAATTTGGCGTGTTTTTAATTTCTTTTAGTCTAACCAAACCAAAACCGGACCTTCTTTCACCACCTAACTGAAGCTGAAAATCAACATTTAGTTTAAGCTCTTTCTCTTTGTATTTAATCATAAAACCATTATCTGGAACGTGGATACTAATTTCATTTTCCGAAATTTCTCTAATCCAAACAAAGCCTCTTAAATGAACTTGTTCTCCATTATCTATCCTATAAGGACTAATAACTTCAACTTCATGGAGCATACCTTCTTCTGCTGTTAATGATTGAGCATCAATTGCTGCTGTGGCTATAGATGTTATAAATTTTTTCTCAAACTCATATTGAGAAAGTGAGTTAAAGTATAAGCCATCTTCAGTATATTTTGGAATATATAATTTTTGATCATCATAAATATAAAGATATCCAAACCGCATTGCCTTTTTTAAAAGATTACCAATTTTCTGATAATCTTCGACCCCTAATAATGGTGTAAACTTTGCTGTCAGGGCAGCCCAGATTATATTTGCAGGGACATACGGTCTTGTTCTATAAAAATGTAATACTTTATGAAATCCAATATAAAGAGGAGATTTTAGTTTAAATGTCCACTCAAAAAGACGCCATGTCATTGAGATTCTCCTTCTTTAGTTCTTTCACTTTCATTAGGAAGTTCTGAAAGTGCCTTTGCATGATATCTTGTATAAATAAGAGATTTTTCAAGTATCTGAATCGCAAATAATAACTTGTCCAGTTCAGAAGCAAGCCCATTTTCTTTTCTGATTTCCTTAAGCAAATCTTCATTGCCTATAAGTTGTAATTTGCTTTGCAACAATTCTTTAGTTAGATCTATTATTACTTTTCCACCATCGTTTTTCTCTTTTTCACAGAATAGGGCAAAGGCATAAAGACCCTGCTCTTGCAACACTCCAAGGGCCTTAGTGATAAAGGATTCTGCTTTTTTAGGGCCTAAAACATTGCTAACTTGCTCAGCAAACTTATATCCGTATTCTGCACAGATTCTATCAAGATTCTCCATTTTGTTCCTCCTATTCAAGGTTTAGCACTTTTATTCTTCCCATTCCTCTAGTTCCCATACCTCCTATGCCAAGGGTTTCGAAAAGTTTTAATCCTTTTTCTACCTGGGCTTTAACCCATGATGAGCCAACATCTCCACCATCTTCTGTTTTCAACCCTTGATTTCCTACTTTCAAATAAACGCCAGAATTATATACAATCTCGAATTGAAAAACTGTACCTCGTGGTACTGCTTCATATGTAAAAAGAGCTCCTTCTTCTGCTGCACCTGTTTGTGGATCAATACTAACAGAAGTTCTTACTTCAAGATTTGAGTTTACAATTGAGGAGAAAAGCTCATCTGAAACCAAAACTGCACGCTGTTTTACAATGTCAGGGACAGATATATCTCCTATATTTCCTCTCCCTCCCTTTTTCTCTATCATCAGCCAGCCAAAATTTAATTTGGTTTCTTTAATCCCATTTCCTAGTGGATAAAACCCTTCATCTTCTACTTTAAATTGTTGCTCTAAACCTAGTCCTTCAAAAGCCATAGGAGATGTTACCCACACTGGACCTATCATGGAACCAACAGGGAAAAACAAAATGTGTGCATCGAAAAACTGGGCAAGTCCCTGCAAACTGTAACCTGTTCCTTTTGAAAAACCATAGGGAACACAGACTGGACAGGCTGGATTAACTTTTCCACAATGTTTTTCTCCACCATCTCCACCTCTACCAGCACAAGAATATTCTTTATCTCCATCTTTCCATAAATATTTATTAGTTTTTAATGCAGCATATGCCCGTGCAGGTCCACTTAAGCTTGTTCCTGGTATCTTCGGTATATTTGTACCTGGTTCTCTAATGATAGGAAGGTCTACTCTTCCAAGCCTTGCTCCACCTATCCCTATATGAATAGGATCAAGAGCGATAGCATAATACTTTTTGATTTCAGACTCAAAACCACACATTTTATTCCTCCTTTTTTCCAGGTTTTATTTTTCTTACTTGTAAATTCCAGTTTAAACAAAGGTCTAATAGACCGGTTTTAGTTGAATAAAATATTCTATTAAATAGTTCTTGTTCAAAATTTTCTTTAATCTTTAAAATATTTGTTATACAAGTTTTAACAAAATTTCCCCATATTGAATCGGTTCCGTAATCTTTTCGTCTTTTTTCTGTTTCTTGCCAAAAGGCATAAATCTGAGCAATTCCTATACCCTTTTTCTTTACTATATCTTCTATATCTTTCCATAACTCATCCAATTTCCTTATATCATCAAGAGGTCTCAAATTTTCATCTACCCTAAATCTATCCGCATTATTTTCTAAAAAAATCATTTTAAAATAAGCAGGTTCAAATAAAATAGTATCCTCTTCTTTCAATTTTTTTACATGGATTACATAATTATTTTGTCCTGTATAGTCAAAAGAACAAGTTTCTCTACAAATAAGCTCTGGATTTTCGACTCGTATATAGGGATGCCAATTGTCTTCTTGTTCAGGATCTCCTGTAGCATAGGAGATTTTCCAAGTAATATAATCGCTAGTATAATTCTCATCCTCAGGCTTAAAGGTTAATATCTTATGTTTCTTAAGTTGGTCATCATTAGTTATAGAAATTACTTTTGCTTTTAACGAATTAGATTTTCTTCTAAAAGCATCAATCAGTCTCTTTCCTGCATCCATGGCAACATAAAGTGGTGTCCTTCTGTGAAAGGCAATGATACCCAAATGAAGTGGTAGTCTATCCCTTACTTTTGAAAACTGAACTTCATATTCTTCAAAAATTTTTTTAGCAATATCAAATGCATCATAGGCGGGAACAAGAACCATAAATTGATCAGGAAAATCATAAATTTTTATAAATGGCAAGTAGTTTTGATATTTATCATTTGCAGGTTTTGCATCGATTATTCTAAATTTTTTATTAAGCCATATATTAACTTCCTTTTTTAATTTTATTTCTTTTCCGTTCATCCATTTTATGATTTCATCTATCGATTTTTCTTTATTACCTAAAATTTGAAGATTTATAGTTGTAACAAAAAGACCTTGATCTTTATCAATACATACTGGACTAAACCTTACTCCATCAATATCTATATCACATGTTGCGCTTATAGGTATCTCTGGATTTGGACTAATTTTAAATTGAATGCGCCTTGTCCTTATGTTATCTCGCCGATTATAGTTTTTCAGAATTTCATCATAAACTGTTTCGGTGATAAATTCATGAGTTGTTTCCCAACATCTTCTAATACGGGCAAAGGATGGATGCTTTCTAAAAAGGAGCTTAATAAGATGTTTTGCTTTTTCAGAACTATCACTAATTTCCAATGCTTTTCCAGTTGCATCTCTTTCTGCTATTGGATACCAAAAATCTTGTATAAAATTGTTTGGTTTATATCCGACAAAAGACTCAATTAATTTCTTGTAATCGTTTGATAAATTAGCGCCATTAAATAGGCTTTTAAAAATATTTTCTAAGTGTCCTATTGATTGTATATTTAACTGCTGACATATACGATTATTATTATTTTCTTTTTCCCATTCCTCAAATCGCTGTGATAGGAATGTATCAATTAAATTTCCATTAAGCCAATTTTTCAACTCAAATGCACCCAAAATCAAAGCTAACCGGTCATTTTTATCTGCTACTTCATCTAACCATATAGTATTCTTAGGATTTTCTATCCATTCTAATGCTCTTTTTTGGTATCTTTCTTTACATTTTTCACATCTATCATCTTTCTCTGGTTTAAGCCGGATTCTGCATACTTGGCAAATTTCATTTCCTGTTTGTTTTGATTTTTCAAACTCGCTCACGATGTTTCCAATATCATTTAACTGAGGAAAGACGATTTCTTTCAAGCTTTTTTCTCTATCATTTGCTAGAACAACCATACTTCTACTTTCCTCTTCTGAAATATTCACTTGAAAAACGAAATCAAGCACATTCAATTGCTTTAATTTTTCTTTAAGTTCTTTCAATAAACCATTGATATCTTTTAGATTTGGACATGAGAAATAGATACCAGTTGAATCTCGGTAAATTTCATTACCAATGGGATAATCGTATTCTATAATTTTTCTAATTGCACTAAAGACTTCATCAATCTCTTTTTTGTAGCCGAGAATGTCTCCAATTTTTAAACCTTTTGATAAAAGGCCAAGTACATCAATATTTATTCTTAAGATTCGCCATTTTGACTGTCCTTTAGGATCATACCATCCATCGATTATTATTTTTGCAAGGTTGGACTTAGTTAATGATGCTATTGAATAAGCATAATCATAAAGAGTAATCTCATTTATTGGTCTTCTTGTTTCACCAATGGTTTTAGGATAATATTTTTTGAATGTAGATGAGAGATCTTGGTAATCTTCAAAGGAGATATTGCCGTTCTGTTTTATTCTCTCAATGATTTCTTTAAGTTTACATAGTAATTCTTTTTTTAGCCCCGGATCTTTCAGTAATTCAATTTCCTCTTCATAGCCAAAAGCATTAGCTTTGAAAGTATATTCTTTTCTTTGTTTTCCTTTATCTCCCATACCAGCGAGCCCTTTATCAATACCTGAAACTATCCCATGAGCGTCAGCTAAAATTCTGCATAGCCCCTCTTCTGGTTGATTTTTGCTCCAAGTATGCTTCTTAATGAAATCACAAAAATTATTAACTTTGTTAGTTTCTAATTTTCCAGGATTATTTAAATCTGTAAAGCTATTAAGTAAGGAACTCCATATATTATCTTTTAATAAAACATCTAATCCTGTCCCTTCAAAGAAATTGCGATTATCGCAGATATTCTGGTATTTATAGGAAACTTGGGAGTCTTTAGCTTGAGCATTTATAAACTTTTCTGTAAATCTTCCAATGATATGTAGATAAGCTCCTATCTCTACGAGGAGAATTTGGGTTCTATTTTGTTCATGCTTTTCAAGAATATTACTCATTTTCCTTTCCTCCAAATTCCAGCTTCTATATCTTTAGTTTTCTTAATAAGATCATCAAAATTAGCAAATTTCTCCTCCTGTTTCTGCTTATCATTTATTACCAGTATCAACCTACTTTCTTCTTCATCCCAGTTCTCTTCAATTACCCCATATCCGCTTGACTTCTTTGCTGAAAACCCGTATATCAGCATCATCTCTTTCAAAGCCTCTATTATTGCTTCAAGGTCTTTAATGACTTTCTTTTTAAGTTCATTTTCATTTAAAGTAAGATGGTAAAAAGGAACATAAAGTAATCTAAAAACTCCTCTTGCTCCAGCCGGAACTACCTCGTAATAAATGGGATTTTTACCTGTTTTTGTCTTTCTATCATGGGGATTTATGACTTCCATATCTATTCTGTCCCAGAAGGTAGGATAAAAATGGAGCATCCCTGAAGGATGAGGGATATCATCTGAATTAAAATTTTCCTTCAACTTTTGCCTATAATAATCTTTGCCACCCTCGCAAATATCATCAAGGTATTTAGTCCAGCTCGTTCCTGATTCTAGTCCTTTTTCAGAACCAAATAAAAGTGTATGACTGAAGCGAGCTTCTGCAAAATTTTGTGGATTATTTACAAGAGGCTCTAAGTAGACTTTCATCATTGTCCACCTTAAGTTTCCCTTCCATGCCATAGCAGAAGTGATAGGAACTCCAAAAACCTTGTCTTTTCTAACAGGATTTTCAATTATGTAAAAAGGAACATCATCACTTGAAATGAATGGTTGCTTTAAAATTATTGGAAATTCAATATACCAACTCCATTTTGGCAGAGAAAAAATATCAGGGGTAACATCTATACCAAGAAGATGAAGTTCAGATAATCTACATGATATGTAGTCATTATAGTTTCCGTTGGAATGAATAAGTGCTCTTAAACCTGCTGGATGATCCTTTTCACCAACTGTAGCATATACTTTTGGATCTAGTTTATTGGGCCTTCCTCGAAAGTATGGGAATTTGCCCTCTACAGCATAAATTGTATTTAGAAGCATTATGCGGGACAAAATATCATTTATACCAGAGTATTTTCCAGTTCCAGAGGTTAAGCCATCCACATCTTGTTTACCATCTATCTGAAATTCAGCATAAAAATCAAATTTCATTTTTACCCTCCTCGTTTTTTAAAAGACTTCCAATGAATGTGCTTATATCACTTTGCGACGGAGTTACAGTGTCTCTTGGTGAATTAAACTCTCGCCACACTTTTAGTGTGTGATTTGAAGTATCATTACCTAGAACTTTTACAACAGTTCGATTATTACTTTCTTCTAATGCTTTCTTTAAGTTATTAAGAAAATTATCCCTTTCAAATCCATCAGGCAGGTTACTACCTGGAACCCATCCCCAGAGTTTGAATTCCCACGAGGTATCATTCACTCTGTATACACATGAAATATTAATTTTTGATGCTATTCTTTCAAATGTTTCTTCTTTTTCCAAAGAATTTTTGCACTTGGAACACCAAAAATTTTGAGGATTTTTTTTATCTTTACTTACTTTCCCATAGCAAGCTTGACAAACTCTTTCCGTAGTCCCAAATAGCCAGTTTTCTATATTTCTATCTTTATTTCGGTCTCCAGTTTGCCATATACTTTTCCCTCCACCAAACCTCAACCAGTTTTTTATTGCTGGAGCAATTGGGACAGAGTTTGAGCCAATCCATTTCAACATTCTGTCATCTTCAATATATCCTCTGTAATTTCTTGGGTTATCTTCCCTGATGCCATCAACTTTTTTCCACCACTCATCTTTATTTACCTTAAACTGAACTTTTGTAAAGAACATCTCATCAAGTCTCGGTAGACCTTCATTTTTCTCTGTCTTTAACTCCCAGTTCAACTTTGATAGTCTTTGGGGATCAAAAATTTTTTCAACTGCATTTTTAAAATTTGTAAAATCTGTCTTGGGGCAATCTTTTACCTCTATAACCCCGTATCCATGCTGGGTTTTGGCT
>JBBIOI010000113.1:0-10692 GCA_037443425.1 Deltaproteobacteria bacterium | reverse complement strand
ATTATGGATTTGGTAAAGGATAATAAATTTTTTAAAAAGATCGATATTATCAAAGATCTGTCAGGGATAGAAAGGGTTTTGAAGATAAAGAAAAAAGATAGGGTTTGAAATATGGATAAGATAGTTATTGTTGGAGGCGAAAGGTTGATTGGGGAGGTTGAAATAAGTGGTTCAAAGAATGCAACTCTTCCAATCTTTGCTTCGACAATCTTAAACCAAGGAGAAAACATATTTCATAATGTTCCCAATCTAAAAGATGTAGAGACCATTGGAAAGGTTCTAAGGAATCTTGGGATAAGGATAGAGGCAGAAGGTAAAAAATATAAGATCGATTCGAGTGAGATTTTAAATGATGAAGCACCTTATGAACTTGTTAAAACCATGAGGGCATCTATACTTGTCCTGGGTCCTTTACTGGCTCGGAGAGGCAGAGCGACTGTATCACTTCCAGGTGGATGTGCAATCGGTGCAAGGCCAATCAATCTGCATCTTATGGGTCTTGAAGCAATGGGAGCAAAGATTGAGCTTTCACGTGGTTATATTGAGGCAAAGGCAGATCGTTTAAGAGGGGCCTCCATCTCCTTTGATATCCCCACTGTTACTGGAACAGAGAATTTGATGATGGCTGCTACGTTAGCGAAAGGAAAGACAGTACTTCAGAATGCTGCTATGGAGCCCGAGGTAGTAGAGCTTGCAAATGTTCTTATAAAGATGGGAGCAAAGATAAAGGGGGCAGGGACCCGTCTGATCGAAATCGAAGGTGTTGACGAGCTTCATCCAGTAGAACATAGAATAATCCCCGATCGTATAGAGGCCGGAACCTTGATGGTTGCTGCTGGATTAACGAGGGGGAATATAAGACTTATAGATTGTCCAATTGATCATATGGAGGCTGTGATACTTAAGCTGAGAGATTCAGGCATGGAGATCGAGAAAGAAGGAGATGGCAGTGTAAGGGTTGTTGGAAACCGTAGGATAAGAAGTGTAGATGTAAAGACACAACCTTATCCAGGATTTCCTACAGATATGCAAGCACAGTTTATGGCCTTGATGTGCCTTTCCAGAGGGTTGAGTGTAATTTCAGAAACAATCTTTGAAAACAGGTTTATTCATGTAAGTGAACTGAGAAGGATGGGAGCTGACATTAGGATTCAAGGTAATACAGCTATTATTCAAGGGGTTGATCACCTAAGTGGTGCCCCAGTTATGGCTACCGACCTCAGGGCAAGTGCATCGCTCATACTTGCTGGGTTGGCTGCAGAAGGGATAACTGAGGTTTCAAGGGTTTATCATTTAGATCGAGGCTATGAAGGGCTCGATAGAAAGCTCGCCCAACTTGGCGCCAATATTAGAAGGGTAAAAGAGGGAGAATAGTGAAGGTTTATCGTGCAGGAGAATTCGGGTTTAATAGATATCTTTCGCTGATTGAACAAAGACTTTTTAAAGGAAATGAGCATCTTGAGGAAGAGGTTCGCTTCATCATGAATGATGTAAGAAAGAGGGGGAATCAGGCCTTATTACATTATAATAAGGTTTTTGATGGTGTTTCATTATCTTTAAAGGAGTTAAAGGTAAAAAAGTCTGAGATAATTAATGCTTATGATAGGATTCCAAAAGATTTTTTAAAGACACTTAAAAAGGCAGCTCAAAGAATTAAAAGGTTTCACCAGAAGGTTTATATAAGAACAACAAAAACGATTGTTGAAAGAGGTATTTTTCTAAATCAGCTTATTAGACCAATAGAGAGGATTGGTATATATGTCCCAGGAGGTAAGGCTTCATATCCTTCAACAGTGCTTATGGCAGCAATACCTGCAAGGATTGCCGGTGTAAAAGAAATTATTATGACAACGCCTCCACGCAAGGAATTAAATCCTGGGCTACTTGTTGCAGCTGATATAGCTGGTGTAGACCATATATATAGAATTGGTGGGGTTCATGCAATATCAGCGATGGCCTATGGGACATCCTTGGTGCCAAAAGTTGATAAGATTGTTGGACCAGGCAACCAATATGTAGCAATCGCAAAAAGGTTGGTTTATGGATTGGTTGACTTGGATATGGTTGCAGGACCAAGCGAGATAGTTGTGATTTCAGATGGGAATACCCCTCCTTCATTTGTAGCTTCAGATATGATTTCACAAGCTGAACACGACGAGACAGCTGTTGCTATCCTTATAACGACATCGGAATCTTTTGCCAGGGCTGTGAAGAAGGAGCTATTAAAGAGATTGACTTTGCTTGAAAGAGGATGGATTGCAAAGAAGAGCCTTGACAAATGGGGCGCAATATTGATTGTAGGGAGTATTGAAGAGGCAATTGATCTTGCAAATAGAATTGCTCCTGAGCACCTTGAGCTTCATATTTCAAAACCACGCTCATATTTAAGGAAGATAAAGAATGCAGGTGCTGTTTTTCTTGGTTCCTATACACCTGAGTCCATCGGAGATTACATAGCAGGACCAAACCATATACTTCCTACTTCGGGAACAGCTCGGTTCTTCTCACCATTAGGGGTAGAGGATTTTTTAAAAAGGATGAATGTATTGCAATTCAATGAGGATGCGCTTAAGAGGTTTGAAAAAGATGTAAAGCTTTTTACTGATTGGGAAGGATTAGAAGGACATTATAAGGCCTTAAAGATAAGGATTTGATCACTATTTTAACTGAGGAATATAGATGAGGAAGAGAAATGCAGAAATAGAGAGGAAGACAAAAGAGACAGAGATTTCCCTAAAACTTAACCTTGATGGACACGGAAGGCATTCAATCCATACAGGGATACCCTTTTTTGACCATATGCTAAGTCTCTTAGCCTACCATGGAGCTATTGATCTATCGATTAAGGCTAAAGGAGATATTGGAGTAGATTCTCATCATACAGTAGAGGATATAGGGATATGCCTTGGAGAGGCAATCCGGAAGGCTATTGGCGATGAAAAGGGGATTCAGAGGTATGGTTTTGCTATGATTCCAATGGATGAAACATTAGGCTCGGTTGTATTGGATCTCTCAATGAGACCATGCCTTGTTTTCAATATGAAATTAAGAAGGTCTAAGATTGGAAACTTTGATCTTGAGTTGGTTGAAGAGTTTTTCAGGGCTTTATGCAATCATGCGAGGGTTACACTTCACATAAATCTACTTTATGGCAGAAATAGTCATCATATGGTGGAAGCTATCTTCAAAGGATTTGGAAGGGCGCTAAGGCAGGCTATTTCTATTGATGAAAGATTATCTGGAATTCCTTCAACAAAAGGTATGCTTTAAAGATATGAAGGCCCGTATTGTTATAATCGATTATGGCATGGGAAATCTAAGAAATGTCCAGAAAGGTTTTGAAAAGGTTGGTTTTGAAGCCAAGATCACAAACAAGGGAGACGATATAAAAGAGGCATTGGCAATCGTTCTTCCTGGGGTAGGTGCCTTTAAGGATTGTATCCAAAACCTGGATAATTTAGGACTTATAGAACCCTTGATAAAGGCAATTGAAGAGGGAAAACCATACTTAGGAATATGTCTTGGTCTACAGATCCTTTTCTCTGAAAGTGAAGAATTTGGGGCAAGGAAGGGTTTAGACATAATTAAGGGAAGGGTTATAAAGTTTATACCTGATATTGACCATAAAGTTCCTCATATGGGCTGGAATACAGTTGAGATTTTAAAAGATGTTCCTATGCTGAAAGGTATTAGATCGGGTGATTTTTTTTATTTTGTCCACTCATATTATGCAGAGCCCGAGGATAAGGAATTGATATCTACTTTAACAGATTATGGTATTAAATTTGCTTCAAGTATTGTAAAGGATAATATATTTGCAACACAGTTCCATCCTGAAAAAAGTCAAAAGAACGGACTTAAAATATTGGAAAACTTTGCAAAATCTATTAAATAGTTTTTCGAGAGGTAGAAAATGGGTGAGGTGATCTTAGGAGATATAAGAATTGGAAATGGAAATCCATTGGTTTTGATATCTGGCCCATGTGTGATAGAGAGAGAGGAGATTGTCCTTGAGATTGCAGAGAGACTGAAAGAGATATGTATGGGCCTCAAAATTCCCTTGATTTTTAAGGCCTCGTATGAGAAGGATAATCGCGGATCAGAAAAATCCTATAGAGGGCCAGGGATTGAAGAAGGGCTTAAGATACTTACAAAGGTAAAAGAGAGGTTTGGTATCCCAGTTCTATCTGATGTCCACAGGGCCGAAGATGTGGATAGAGTGAAAGATGTTTTGGACATCATACAGGTACCTGCTTTTTTGTGTCAACAGACAAGTCTGCTTTTAAAGGTTGGACAAGCTGGTAAGGTTGTGAATATAAAAAAGGGTCAGTTTATGGCCCCTGAAAATATGTCAGGAGCGGTAAGAAAGATTTATAGCACTGGAAATCGCCAGGTCATACTTACTGAGCGAGGAACATGTTTTGGCTACAACAGATTGATTGCAGATTTTTGTTCAGTTCCCATAATGCAGGAGATTGGGTGTCCAGTGATCTTTGATGCAACACATGTTGTAAGAAATTATGGTATTCCAAGTGAAGATCCAAGAGGAGGAAGTCCACAATTTGTTCCCTATCTAACAATGGCAGCCGTAGCGGTTGGTTGTGATGGTCTATTTCTTGAAACACATCCAAAACCAAGCGAGGCGCTCTGTGATGCATCAAGTATGATAGCGCTTGATAAGATGGAGACCCTACTTAGGCGGGCAAAGGCAATACATGAAATGGTAAGAAAATGGGAAAGGCTATGAATAGAGGGCAATAATTTATAAAAGTTAAATTAAATCTTAGGGGGTAAGATGTGAAGATATTTATTGATTCAGCAAACATAAAAGAGATCAGGGAAGCAAAGGAGCTTGGACTTGTTGATGGGGTTACAACAAATCCAACGCTTATTGCAAAAGAAGGTGAACCTATGGAGAGATTGATAAAGAGGATTGCCCAAGAGGTTAATGGGCCAATAAATGTGGAAGTAACGGGATTAACAAAGGACGAGATAATAAAAGAGGCAAGGATTTTTTCAACTTGGGGTGAAGATATTGTTATTAAGATCCCGATTACGGAAGAAGGACTAAAGGCAGTAAGGATTTTAACATCTGAAGGAATTAAAACAAATGTGACACTTCTCTTTTCGCCTTCGCAAGCAATCCTTGCATCCAAGGCAGGGGCAACCTATATATGCCCATTTTTAGGAAGACTTGACGATATTAGTTTGAATGGTATCGAATTAATAAGGCAGATTAAAGGGATTTATAAAAATTATGAAGATATTAAGACAAAGATTATTGTAGCAAGCGTAAGAAATCCCATCCATGTTATTGAAGCAGCACTTATTGGGGCAGATGTAGTAACAATACCACCAACAATCATTAAGCAGATGTTTAAACACCCCCTTACAGATAAGGGTATAGCCCAATTTCTTGAAGATGCAAAGAGGATTGCTTAGGGAGATGAAAAGATTAATAAATCTGATTTTGATAATAATAATTTGTGTACAATTCAAGGTGTTAAATGCAAAAGATAAACCAACCATTGCGATAATGCCTCTTTTTGTTGAGAGAGGAGGGGTCTGTCCAATTTGTAAGGGCGTTTTCCGAAAGGGAGAGATATTAGCAGGCGCAGAAAACATTCTTACAAGAATTCTTTACGAGAAGATCGAGGCAAAGGGATTATTTAAGATTATTTCAGCCCAAAGGCCTAAAGAGATATTATCTCGGTTTGATAAAGAAGAGAGTTATAAAAGGCTACCCTCATTTTACCAGAAGGTAGGGAAAGAACTAAGTAGTGATTTTTTATTGATAGGATTCCTTTTCCGTTTTGAGGAGCGAATTGGATCATCAATCGGGGTGGAGAAGCCCTCCTCTGTTGGATTTGATCTCCATTTGATAAGGGTTAGGGATGGCCTTGAGGTATGGAGAGGAAAATTTGACGAAACGCAGAGACCTCTTAGTGAAAATCTTTTTAAGCTTGGCGCCTTTCTTAGAAGGCGGGCATCTTGGCTAACTGCGGAAGAGCTCGCCAATGTCGGGATGGAAGAGATATTAATGAGTTTAGATGAAAGGCAGATAGAAGAGAAATGATTATCATTCCAGCAGTAGACCTTAAAGATAATAGATGCGTAAGACTATCTCAAGGTAAGATGAGTGAAGAAACAGTTTATTCAGAAGACCCTTTGGAGGTAGCAAGGCATTGGGAATCACAGGGGGCAGAGAGGCTCCATCTCATTGATCTAAATGGGGCAATAAGTGGTAAACCTTACCACAGATTGCTAATAAAAGAGATAGTAAAGAGTCTCTCCATTCCAGTAGAGGTGGGAGGAGGAATAAGAGATATTGAGACGATTGAAGATTATTTATCCTCTGGGGTTCGGTGGGTAATACTTGGAACCGTAGCACTTCAAAATCCAGCTCTTATAGAGGAGGCGTGTAAACATTATCCAGGAAGGATCATCCTCGCTATAGATTCACGAAAGGGAAAGGTCGCGGTAGAGGGGTGGTGTAAAGATGAAATTATCGATGCAATCGATTTAGCAAAGAGTTTTGAAGCAGTAGCAATCTCTTCCATTATTTTTACTGATATCGAAAGGGATGGGATGAGTAGTGGTCTAAATTTTGAGGCGATAGAGAACCTTGCAAATTCAATCAAAATACCTCTAATAGCCTCCGGAGGTGTCTCAAGTATTCACGATGTGGAGAGATTAATTAAATTAAGGTCAAAAAGGATTATAGGTGTAATTGTTGGCCGAGCCCTGTATAATGGGTCTTTGAATTTAAGAGAGGCAATCCAGTTAACAAAGAAGATTAGAGATAGTTCTTAAATAAAGACCATGCTTGCAAAGAGAATTATTCCTTGTCTGGATGTAAAAGATGGAAGGGTTGTGAAAGGAACGCAATTTATAGACCTAAAAGACGCTGGCGACCCTGTTGAAAATGCAAAACTCTATGACGAACAGTGTGCTGACGAGATTGCATTCCTTGATATAACGGCTTCCTATGAGAAAAGGGATATACTTATTGATATTGTTAGAAGGACAGCAGAGGAGATATTTATCCCACTTACAGTCGGAGGTGGCATAAGAAGTCTTGAGGATATCCGCAGGCTTTTAAATGCAGGGGCTGATAAGGTCTCAATCAATACAGCGGCCGTAAAGGATCCATCTTTTGTAGAGAAGGCATCAAAGAGGTTTGGAAGTCAATGTATTGTAATCGCTATTGATGCAAAAAGAAAAGGTAGCGGTTGGGAGGTTTATACACATGGAGGACGAGTTCCGACAGGGATTGATGCAGTCTTATGGGCTAAAAAGATGGAGGAGATGGGTGCAGGTGAGATACTACTTACGAGCATGGATAGAGATGGGACAAAAGAAGGATACGATATTGAGCTAACAAGAACGATTTCAGAGGCAGTAAATATTCCAGTTATTGCCTCAGGTGGTGTTGGGAGGCTCGAACATCTATATGATGGTCTTATCCTTGGAAAGGCTGATGCAGTACTTGCAGCCTCTATATTCCATTATAGAGAATTCACAATTTCAGAGGTTAAGGCATACTTAAAGGAGAGAGGAGTCATCGTTCGGTTATAAAGGTATCTTATCTTAAATGAATAATCTCCCTTTAACCCTCAATTTAAGATGAAATATTTCATTCTTATCATCTCCACAGGAATTGGTATAGGATATCTTCCTTTAGCTCCAGGGACATTTGGATCACTTCTGGCAATAGCCATATACATTTTGCTTCGATTTAACTCCAGTTTTATTTATGGGCTTTTCCTTATCATATTTATATCTTTTTCAATATTTATATCGGATCATGCACAGAAATATTTTATAAAAGAAGATGATCAAAGAATAGTGATAGATGAGATTGCGGGTTTACTTTGCACATTTCTATTTTTGGAAAGAACATTTTTTTCAATTTTAATAGGGTTTATTCTTTTTCGAATATTTGATATACTAAAGCCATTTCCGATTAGAAGGTTGGAGAAGCGATTTAAGGGAGGTCTTGGAATCGTTTTGGATGACCTAATAGCAGGAGTTTATGCAAATATCGTAATCCAACTAATTTATTTACTTCTAAATTGAGTAATTTTTATTATACAAGGAAGGGATTGATATGAAGATAGAAAGAATTGTTGGAGACCTCCTGAGGAAGAAGAGAAAAACACTTTCAATTGCCGAGTCTTTAACAGGCGGTTTAATTTGTGATAGAATCACAGATATCCCTGGGAGTTCAGACTACTTTATGGGAGGAATCATTTCTTATAGCAACGATTCGAAAATAAGACATTTAAACGTGCCCAGAAGTGAAATTGAAAGATATGGAGCAGTAAGCAAAGAGGTGGCAAGAAGCATGGCTCAAGGGGTTAGGCAAGCGTTATCAACAGATATTGGACTCTCTACAACAGGGATTGCAGGACCAACAGGTGGAACGTCTGAGAAACCAATCGGACTTGTTTTTATAGGATTGGCAAAAGGGAAAAGGACATGGGTTAAAAGATTAAATTTGAAAGGGACTCGTAGAGAGATAAAGGAGAAAACCTGTGAGAATGCCCTAAGGTTTTTAATTGAAAAATTGCGTTAAAAAAATTTGTGGATCAAAATTAAGAGAGGGTTTAAATCTCAGTGAAAGATTTGAGATTGTGAATTTTTTCTTCTTGAAATTTATTTTTTTTCCTTAATAATAGGATTAAATCTTTTTAAAAAAAGATAAGGAGGGAAAGATGAAATTTGAAAGATTTGAAGGGTGCTGGACAGCAATGGTTACTCCCTTTAATAAAAAAGGGGAGATTGACTTTGAAGGGCTTGAGAAGAATATTCGATTTCAAATTGAAAATGGAGCAAACCTTGTCCCAACAGGAACGACAGGAGAATCTCCTACGCTTGACTGGAGGGAGCATGATCGTGTTATTACAAAGACTGTGAAGATCGCAAAGAAAAAGGCATTTGTAATAGCAGGTACGGGTTCTAATTCCACAAAAGAGGCATTAAGAGGGACAAAACATGCATATGAGGTTGGGGCTGAGGCCGTACTTCTTGTAGATTGCTACTATAATGGACCATCCTCACTTGAACTAAGAACAGAATATTATGAGCCGATCGCAAAGGCATTTCGAAAGATATTTATTGTTCCATATATAATTCCTGGGAGGACAGGGACAAAGCTTGAAGTAGAGGATTTGGCGATTCTCCATAAGAAGTTTAAGAATGTTAGGGCGGTCAAAGAGGCTACGGGTGATCTTGAAAGAATGGCAAAGACAAGGTCCTTTTGTGGAGAGGATTTTGATATTCTCTCAGGGGATGACGATAAGACCTTTGACATGATGACCCGTGATGATATAAGGGCATCAGGGGTTATTTCAGTGATGTCAAATATAGTCCCTGGACCAATAAATGAGATGGTAAGGGCAATCCTTATTAAGGATATGGAGAAGGCAAATAGGCTTAAAAACGTTTTGGATCCATTATTTAAAGTTGTTACTGTAAATACGAGTGAATCATATGAGGGATTTGAGGTTGCTTGCAGATTTAGAAATCCTGTGCCGATTAAGACCATGATGAGAGGGCTTGGAATACCTTCAGGCCCGTGCAGGCCGCCCCTTGGCAAGATGACAAAAAAGGGTATTGATATAGTAAGGAATGCATTAAAAGAGGTTTATGAAAAAGATAAAGGTGTTCTTCAACCAATTCAGGATTTTTATAAAGTGAATATCGAAGAACGTCTTAGCAATGATAGGTACTGGAATTAAAGATCGATATTTTTAATCATGGAAGAAAGTATTTATAAAAAGAAACAGAATGCCCTTAATATTTTTCTTAATAAAGTACTTGATACAGAAATTAAAGGTAAGGTTGCAAAAATTATATTATTTGGAAGTCTATCGAAGAGAGAAGAAAAAGAGGCAAGTGATATAGATTTATTAATTATTACAACAGATTCTTTTAAAGAAATCTCCGAAGCATGTGCAAATGCCTCTTTTTATACCGCCCTTGAAACTGGGGAGAGTGTTGAGCCTATAATAAGATGTATTGATGAGATTCGTTATCCCCGTTCCTATTTCCTCTATTCTATCCTGAAATCGGGCAAGGAGGTCTATAGTATGGATGAAGAAGAGTTAAAGAGAAAGGAAATAGAGAATTACATAAATCTCTCAAATGAATATTTAGATGGTGGAAAAGTAAATTTAAGAAATGGATATTGGAGGATAGCTGTGGATATTGTATACAACGCCTGCGAATTAATGATAAAGGCCCTTTTACTCTTAAAACTTCCAGCAATACCTGGTTCACATGGAGGAATAGTGCAAAAATTTGGAGAACTTTATATAAAAACAGGGGAACTACCTAAAGAATTTGGCCGTGACATAGCCCTTGCCTTGGAGAAGAGGAATAATGCACGTTATGAACCCCATGCCCAAATTAAAAAGGAAGATGCTGAAGAGCTTATAATTTTAGGAGAGAAGTTACAAAAAATTTTAAAAGAAAAGGTCAATAGTTTGTAATTCAAGAAAAGGAGGATTGGATAATGAGATTGGTAAGGTTTTTATCAGTACTTTTTTTAATCTTTTTAGCAAACAGTATAATTTATGCTCAGGTCATAGAGACCTCTGAAAAAGTCCTTGACAAATATTCTGTTTTGTATTAATATAATACAGATATGAAACGATTAATTAAAAAGAAAAAGGCTTTATTGAAAGA
>JBBIOI010000112.1:0-10854 GCA_037443425.1 Deltaproteobacteria bacterium | reverse complement strand
CGAGGCACCAAAATACGCCCTTTCATATCAGAGTGTCTTTATCTCTCAAGTTCATGCTCAATCAATGCAGCCGTTTCTGGTACCCGGACTCGTTTTAGGACTGCGACACAACTTGAACCAGGAGCGTATATCACCTAACAACTACATGGTATTCTTTTCAGCACCCGCGAGTGCTCCAGTCAAACGAATGGATGGAGGGGATAGGGGGGCAACTCCCCATAGAGGATACGAATGGTGGATGGTGAATGATATTCCTTCAGCAGATCCAAATACCTACATATTACCTCCTGGTATTGTTTTTGCTTTGAAACACAATTTGAATCAAGGAAATCAAAAAAATATAGCCCTATTTGGAAGAGATCCTATTACTGGGCCAGATAAATTTTCGAGATTTAAAAAGTATGTGGGTGGTGATCTTGGTGGAGGAACTCACGCTGGAGATGGTTACTATTGGTATGAATCGACTGGTGAGGGTTTCTCTAATTGGGGGATTATTGACAAACTGCCCAGATGGACTGTTGTAGGACTCAAGCATTCCAGAAATCAGCGGGATAAAGTCTTTGTCTGGGGCAACAAGAAATACGATCCTGTAAATCCCAATATTCCTCCGCCATCTGGATTTGTGAGAGTAGCTGGTGGTGATATAGGCGCAAGTGCTGGCGAGGGTTACTATTGGTATGAAAAAGAAACTGGTCCGGAAGTTGTTTCTATACCCAATCTGACTGTAAGGCTTTACCGAAGTCTTTTCTTAAGTGCCTCAGATACTCAGGGCATGGATAGAGACCATGATGGACTTGTGGATATGCTGGAGGGTGAGCTTGCAACGATTTTTAGTCCCTACTTCATATTCGATAAACATGAAAAAGCTCGCCGAAAAGACGAACCAGTGGTTCTTTTCCAAGTAACACCTGAAGCTGGGAGACCACCACTACAGATAGGAATAAGGTGGGTCTTTTTATTTGCAGAAGATGGCGGATATGGGCCTGATGCGGGTATTTGCAGAGGTTGGAATGCCCATCCTGGTGATAATGACGTTGCCTATTATAGGCTGATATCGAGGGACAATGGTTTAACCTGGACCATTACCAGAATTAAACTATCATTCAAAGGTTTGGAGTGGCCCCGTAACTCTCGCCTTGAAGTGCATGAGCTCACTCATCCGATCATCTATATGTCTGCGAGTAAACACCATGAATACTTCACAAGAGATCGAGATCGTCAAGACGACTCTTTATACAGCGATTATTACTGTAATGATAATGTGGATGGTAAGGGAGATCAGATCCCTGCAAATGTAAGGTCATTTCGCGGAAAAAATCCGCAAATCCCATATAATAATGTGGGAGAATTAGACCGGCATCCAAGTCCGCCATTTGTCAATGAGCTATCCCCTTTCTACCCCGGACAATCGGCTTGGGGAAATCAAAACTTTTATTCGGACGACTGTGGTCCTATACGTAACAAATGGATTCCTATATGGTTGCCTTATTTAGGTGAAGGAGGTGGAGAAGGTGGAGGTGCGAGGGAAGGAGGTGGGAAAGAGTATTGGCCACCTAAACGCATGAAGTAAGGTAGGGGTCAAATCTTTATTTTTGAAAAAATTATAGAACATTCTGATGAGAATTCATCGTCCGTGCTAAAGTCAAGAATAAAGATTCGACCCCAGACTCTGGTGCTGGTGGAAGTAAAATCAACCTCCCTTCTATTCGCCATTTAAATTTAAGGGAGGAGGCAAACTCTTATATTAGGGGGTAAAGATGGAAAAGAGAAAGAATCTAATGATATCATTAGCGGTAATCTTTCTTATGCTTATTTTTGTCCTACCAGTCCAGTCCCAGCAGAGACCTGGAGTTGGGCAAGTAACTCAAAAAGCTACTCCACCGCAGCCAGTCCCAAAGGCTCCGACAATTGATCCAAATTTGTTGCGGCAGCTTCAAATGAGTATCCCTCGCTCCACAATGATTAACTCTCTTATGGGGAATCAGGTGACAAAGACCGTTCTTGAGAATTTGGCTAAAAACGCAAAAATTCAGCCAAGCGAGCTTTCAATAAAAACGCTTGATGGAAATCCAGTTTCACCTACTCCCCAGGGTCAGCAGATCGATCAGCTAAACTGGAATGCTGGTATTAAATTGTCAATGATTAAAAATAGACCAAGGTTTTTTTCTCCCCCCGATAATACAACATTACCAGTAGGTAGGATTAGCCTTCAGCACACCACTTTACGTTCTGAATCTATGGATTACTATATCAGCAATGATACCTTCCCTTTTTTCCAAGCTGTGGATTTGGATCTTAACCTTCCTTCCACACCAGCAACCTACATGATTGCAGTACAAACCTCGTCTATTATGGCTCCGGAGGAAATGACTGTATCGGACAGAAATTCCAAAAGGAAAATTCAGAATATAGTTCCATTAAGCACACGTGATGGTTTTGTAGCTTTGACTCAAATTGCTCCCCATATTTATAGGGTGGGTAGTAACTATGGAATTTGCCATATTGAAGTTAAATTTCCTATTTTTGGAGGCGAGATATTCTTTGGTGGTTTCACCATTACACGCCTGTGAGATTTATAGGGTGCCTCGGAATCACATCATATGAGGGGGTGAGTAAAATGAAGATTTTTAGTACTTTATTTTTCCTGGTGTTGCTCGTTTTTTTCTTTACTAGCGAAGATTTAAATGCACAGCATGAATTCGATAGTGTAAGATTGGAAGATATAAGATCGGTAATTTTATCTCCAGAAAGAATTCCTGGGACTTATCTACCCGTGGACACGATACTTCTTTACAAGACCAATGAAGGAAGGTATGGGAAGTTATTGGTCAAGGCCTATGGTTATAATTTAACCATAAGGTGGTTTACGTTTAACCCGAATGGGACTTTGCACAGCAAAGGAGATAATTTGGTTATCAGAGGTACATATATGTGTGATCTCGATTCAGGGAAAGAAACCCAGACCTCAAGTGATTTTTGGTGGCAGCAGGCTACTGCAACAGAAAGGTACCTCAACCCTCAAAATGGAGCTCATTTTGCCTTATATACGAATTGCCGCGTCCAGGGAATAAAAAGAATCCATACGAGTCCAAACAAGGTAAGGTGTCAGGTTCAATATTATATTCCACCATCGCATCCTAAGGCATGTTTTATCTGTGCCTACATCCCAAACAGGGCAAATCTGAGCCCCCATTTTCGATATAATCCTGCAGGAAGAGAGCCCATTGGAGTTCCTAAAGGTCAACACTATTTCCCTGACAATGTTGTATTTGAGGCAGAGTATTTGGGTTCTCAACCATATACGTCATCTACCATTGAGGTGGTTATTTATGAAAAAGACCGAAATCTTTGTTCATCAATTATCAACTGGGGACAGACATGGAAAAAATAAAATTCTATCAAGGAGGTAAGAATATGAGAAGATATGCAACAATATTATTACTGGTGGGAGTCATTGTCATTGCATCCAGTGGCATTGCCTACGCCCAGGAGGACAAAAAGGGTTGTAAAGACCATCCGATGTTTACAAGGATGCCAAATTATTATATTTATAATTGTAGGGAGAAAGACTTTGATCAGATTGAATTCAGGGAAAAAGAAGGAAAGTATATTAAGGTTGAGGGAAAACTTCATAAAACGCAATATGTCATAAAGAAAGGTATAAAAACGCCAAGTGATTTACAGATTTTACGCAACTTTCAGAATGCTATCAAGAAGATTGGCGGGGAAGTAACCTATGAAAATTTAGGTTCAAATTATGGGGAAACCTATTTAAAGCTGAGAAAGCAAGACAAGAAATATTGGATTTATGTTCGTTCGGAAAGTGGTGAACAATATGAACTTACAATAATAGAAGAGGCTGAAATGGCTCAGGAGGTTGTGGCAGATGCAAAGAGCTTGATGAGTGATATTCAGACAAAAGGGAGCGCCTCGGTCTATGGAATCTATTTTGATTTTGATAAGGCGGATATAAAGCCCGAGTCTGAGCCTGCAATAAAAGAGATTGCAAAGCTTCTTCAGGAAAACAAAGGGCTGAAGCTCTATGTGGTAGGACATACTGACAATGTAGGAACTATTGATTACAACATGAAGCTCTCAAAGGCAAGGGCAGATGCAGTGGTTAAGGAACTGGTGACAAAATACAAGATCTCTGCTGACAGGCTTAAGGCTTACGGAGTGGGCTCACTTGCACCAGTGGCTTCGAACAAGACTGATGATGGACGTGCCAGAAACAGAAGGGTTGAACTGGTGGAACAGTAACTCTCTGACAGGCTCAGGGTGATAGGATTAAGGAATAGTTTCGAAAAAAAAGACATTCGTTGGGGAATTGGAAGGCATTTGGCCACGCAATACTACTTTATATCTTATCCCTTGTTGGGGTTTATGGTTTATATGGTGGCTATGACGGTGGGTTGGCGGAATTTTTTACATCATCCTTCCACTTTCCATTCTCGCATTCTTGTCAGCGCTATACGGAATTTACCTTTTCTGTCTCGGGCTTCCCACTTTAATGGAAACACCGAAGGAGAAATTCATTGGTTACGTTGCCATTGTGATTATCCAGAGTTTTGTAGTAAATATAGTGATTGGAGCTATCTCTGGTGCAATCTTTTAAGCAAGGGAAGAAGAAATTCATTGCATTAATCTGCCTTTTTGGAACCATCCTTATTCCTCTTGGCTTGCTATTCCTATGCGCTTTTTTAGCACCCACTGAGTTTGTCTTAGATAAGGAGGCTATTAAAAATAAAGAAAAGATATTGTCTGGTTTTAACAAAAAAACATTCAATTATCCTGGGGCTCTCAATGGCATTGTAGGTTGGGATGAAGATCGGAAGATCTGGCTCCTGATTTGTGGAAACAAAAAGGAGGCAAAATCTGTCTTTGAGAGCTATGCTAAAAAGGTTACACAGGGAATTGGAATTCACCAATCCTCTGGTCCCAGCTATCACAACTATAAAAAACCAGAGGCTGGAGTATGGGGCTGTATAAAGCTAATTGATGAAATCATTTTGCATGGTGAAGCAAAGAATGAAGAAAGCCTTAATAAGATATTTGAAGAGTCTGGCCTGGTCACTCCCAATCAAAAGGCGAACATCCTCACCGATATTTTTCAAAAAGGTAGATATTGGTCTTATATTGTGATTTTCATTCTTGTCTATGCCGCCCTTCAGTTTCCCATCTGGAATAGGATACTGGGCTGGGCAACCGTGGTTGAGCCAAAACCCGAAATTACGGCTTTAAGCGAATCAGAGTTGAGGCGCCGCCTCCTCTCTCTTAACGAAATGGATGTCCCATTTTATGTATTTGAGAGAAAGGATGGAAAGATTGATGTAGTCTGGAGACTGGCCGATGCCAAATGGGCGGGGCTGATGACCCTAAATAAGGTCACGAAGGTTCAAGTGATCCGATTGAAACTCTCCGAGCATGAGAAAACGTGTCGTGCCATTGATATCACGAAGTCTGTGAAGGCAACGGCTGATGGACTGAAAACAGCTTTTTCATTCGATACGTTCTTCTCCAGAGGTGTAACCCTTTGGCAATGGGAATTCGAAAAACAATACGGATTGATCTTTAAAGACGGTGGATTCACTTTTGACAAAGTCTATGAATATAAATTCAGTTACGATGAGCTAAAGAACCCAATCGTGAATGTTGTGGTTCAAAGTGGATGGAAATACAAACAGGTGTTATTTCTCTCTAAGATCCTCGGAGGATAAAATAAAGGTCTGAAAACCTAAGGGCCTTCCGGGAAGTTCAAAGCGAAGCACATACAGTATCATGCTCAAGAAGGACTTGTTGATACCCGGATCAACAATGATGTTTCTTCTCATGAGATGGTCAAATAAAATTTGAGATGGTTCTTTTAGGATATGGAAAGGATGAAAAAACTTTGTTTACTGAAACTCCTCAGAAATTTGAGACTCCATAAATTCTACAGGTGCCACAAATACCTAAGATACCCTTGGGAAAGTAAGAAAAGCAGAGATGGATGTCTTTTTATTGTATTTTTCTTTTCTGGTCTTTCTCATTGTTCATGCTCTTGAAAGAAAGAGAAATAAAAGGTATATAGAAATGAATCTAAAGGAGAAGGCAAGAAAAATAAATCTAAATTGAGTGAATGTGGTTGAGATTGCTTCGGCTTCGCATAGAAATGATTAACTTGAATCGCTCAATTTAGATAAACATTAAATTCATTTGAATATTTTTCTTACATATTGCGTCAAAAAGAAAAAACTTGTAATAGGTAAAATTTTTTTGTTATAAGGAAATAAATTATCGTAGAGAGGTGATCTTATGAGAAAAACAAAAATATTTCTTATTCTATCTTTTTTTATTGTTATATTTACAGGAGCATATGTTTGGGCACAGATACAGCCTATTCAATTCAAGAATCTTGATGCTCCTTTACCCAGAATTCAACCAAGTTTAGTAATCAAACACCCACCCATCAATGTTCAATTAAAACCCGCTACCATCAAGGTCAACAAATTACAACCAATCCAATTCAGACCTTTTACTATACAAGAATTGCGCCATCCTAAAACACATCCATCTAAGGCAGGCCTCACTATTTCTCCAGATGAGGTTATCACCCTTAAAAGCGGTAGGAGAATTACAGGAAGACAATTACTCGAAGAAATAAATAAACTTGAACAGCAGTACAATGCCCTAGGTTACTCACTTCGACGTCCTGTAAAAACACCAATTGTGATTAATGAGTCGATCATAAAACAAGACCTACTTCAAAGACAGCGTCAAGATAGCATACGTAAATACCGTCCTGTTACACAATTTAAATTGATTGCTCCTAAATTTGCCAATATGCAGGCGATACACGTCCAACGCCTTCAACTAATGCCCACCATAACTCAGAGTCTCAAAGAAATTCAGCCCTCTTTATCAGATACGATTCCGCAACCGATTAACAAGGAAGAGCGGTACGATGATTACTGGGGAGACAGGGATCTTTTTGCCGCTGGTATTCATGGGCGCATAAAGTTTTATGCTGATAAAGATAAAATGGAGGCATATGCAGAAGGACGTGCAACAGCTGTCATATTTAATAACGAATGGACCGTTCTCAGTATAAAAGGAGAAGTGGATGGACCAACCACTGATCTAAATAAGGATACGCATGCTTTTCTACAGGTTACAGCCTTAGGTGATGATCTTTTTGCACCAATAGATAAGAGAGGGAAGGCACCACTTCCTGTAATAGAGGGGGAACAATTTATAGGAGTTGATGAAAGCGTCAAAATACCAGTGGTTGAATTGGGTCCATTTTCTATTAATGTGACGCTTGGATTTCAAGGAAGGGCAGGGATTAGATTTGGTATCTACCTGGACCCAGCTAGCATTAAAGCTAAATTCGTGCCATTTTTAGAGACGAATGCCTATGGACAAGCAGGATTAAATGTCTGGCTTCTTGTTGTTGATGTTGAAGCTGGGGTTGGAGCAAAATTAACCCTATTAAATGATTATCTTAATCTGAGTGCAATGGCAGGGATAGGATTTGATCGTCCCCAGCCATACTTCTTTTATGAGTATTTCGCTCAAAACACAATCAATACCCTTAGCGGAGAGATATATGCCTATGTTACAGTTGACTACTATATTGATAGCGATACATGGAAATGGACTATCTTTAGCTGGGATGGATTTACCTATGATGGGTATGTAATCGGACCTATCAGTTATAATGTTCCAGTTCGACCGAAGGATGAACCAGATGCCTGGCAGGTAACAATTTATGAGCATGATAATTACCGTGGTAAATACCGCGGTTATACCATTGCACCAGGACAGTGTCAGGTAATGGAACCGGCTCTTAGTCAATTAGGAATGAATGATATGATAAGTTCTGTGAAAGTTGGTAAAAATGTTTCAGTTATTCTATTTGAACATGTCTCATATAGTGGTAGGTACATCCTTCTTAATGAATCTGTCCCTGATTTAAAAAGATATCAATTCAATGACAGAGTCTCTTCTATTATTGTGTTTCCTAAGGCCATGGAGAATCCTATCGGAGTCTTGCTGATAGGGAATAATACCACATTCAGATATGTTCATGACGGTAGCCAGAACGTCAATAGTTTCTCCTGTAAGACTGGAGTTACATACCATCCCAATGTTCCTTATAATGACGATGCTACAAGAGTGGTTATACCGAGGATTAATCCTCAGTCCCCCCCATGGGGATATATTGAGGTTGAACTTTTTGAGCACGATAATTATAAAGGTCGATCTATAAAATTTAGGTCAGGGCCTTCCGGGGGCGAATTTATCCTTCCTCGAGAGTTGAGCAGAAAGGTTTCTTCACTGAAGATATTCTTAAATGTCAGCGATCCAAAGTTGCTTGGGAGGCCTTGGTAAAGAGATTTTGATAATATAAGGAAAAAGATTCATTTTAGTAGAAGACAGGGATTAAGGATGAAAAGGCTTCAGCGATTATCCTTCTTTGTATTTATCTTTATATGTATCCTGTGGATAACAGTCTGTTCCGAGATGCAAGATGGACATTCAGCCACGCCTCTCGGCAACAGCATTCCCTACCTTTATAATTGGACTACAGGAGAATATATCACATATAAGCTTAACTACAGTAGCTCCTCCTCTTCTGATTTCCGAGTTCTGTTTGGAGATTTAAAGTCTTCGGAACCAAAAGGAAAAGATATGCCCTCAGGCCTTGCCTTCTCATTTGAAACAAGTGTAAAGGGCGAGTTAACTATGACGATACTTGAAAAGAAAGGAGACGGTTACCTTGTAGTTTACAGGATGGGAAATCTCCATGTAACCTTAATTGCAAATCAGTATCAAGATAAACTACAGGCTGAGACCGTGAGATCTGGACTGGAGAGGGAAATCTTCGCTAATGTTACACCTCAGGGGAAAATCCATTCTGTTCTAATGGATCCTCGTATGGGAGATCTTTCACAGAGTTATGCAAGGGCAATCCTTTCGTTGACCCAATTTGTTTTCCCTCTGGAGCAGGTGCCTGAGGGCGATAAATGGGAAGTGCAGGAAGAAGACCCAAGCGGGAAATATATTGCAATTTATCAGATTTGTAAGGCTGAGGATATAAAAGCCTCAACAACTTCTGTGAGATCATTCTGTAAGAGGAAGACCCATTATCTGGAGGATCGTCCAAAAGAGAAAAAAGGGCAGCTTGAAATATCTAAAACGATCATTCCAAAGGGAGAGTTCATAGCAATTTTTGATTCAGTAGGTGGTGTGCTTTCTTCTTTAAGAGGGTCAGAATCACAAACTATCCTTATTCAGAACAAGAAGGTCGGGCATGTTACAAATAGTTTATCCTTAGAATTTCTAAGAAAGGATGTTCTTAAGTCTTCTGAAGTTACTTCATTAAGAAATTTATTCCTAACCAGGGAGAAATCAACACCCATAACTTCTCTCTTTGTTAAACCTTCTCCTGAAAAAGTAGAGGCTTCAATCCATGAAAGGCAGTTGGGGGAGGCTACGCTTGAAAGCCTGTTAGCTGAACTCAAAAGGGCTGAATCTGAAGCTCCCCATGATTTTAACTCAACAGAATTTTACCTCAAACTCAAATCACTCATCTACCTCGACCCTGAATCCTGTGAGACTCTCGGAAATGTTTTGAGCCAAGCATCCCCAAAGAGCCTGACGATGAGCCTCATTCCAAAAGCCCTTAGCACGATAGGTCATCACAAGGCACAGGCAGCTCTTGTGAAAGCTATTAAAGCCCATTCGAAGGATAGAGATGCCCTTTTTATGCTTATAAATCCCTTAGCTACTGTTAGTGAGCCAACAAAAGAGGCAGAAGAGGCGCTGAGAAATCTGGCGTTTGACTCTAAAGATCCGGACATTCGAGCCATGGCCCAGCTTGCCTTGGGTGCCCAGGCGAGAAGGATAAGTGTTTTCGCCCCTGAAAGGGCTGGGAAGATAGTCGACCGTTTTATCGAAGAGCTCAGACGGTCATCTTCATCAGAAATAAAAAAACAATTGCTTCTGGCAATCGGTAATTCAGGCTCTGCTCGTGCCCTAAAAGAGATTTCTAAGCTGGCAAAAGATCCCTTACCTGATTTGAGAGCTACGGCACTTCATGCCCTTCGTTTTATTGATTCACCGGAGGCGGAGAAATTACTACTTGATGCAGTCATCTCTGACAATAACGGTTCAGTAAGAGTAGCAGCAGCCAATGCCTTGGGATATAGAGAGATGACAGAGGCATCGTTCAATACACAGAAGCAAGTATTCCTGAAGGATTCTAATGTTTCTGTTCGTTTAAAAGTTCTTGAGAATCTCTGGAAATCTCACAAAGCTTTTCCAGAAATACGGAACCTTGTCAAGAAAGCTGCATCAGAAGACCCTTCAGAAGATGTCCGAAAGGCAGCAAAGAATATAATTGCCCAATATCCTCAGGATTATTTCAAGTGAGGGAGGTAGATATTTAAGGCTCCTTAATTGGTTTTAAATCACAACTTAAGAGGAGGTAATAATATGATAAGGTACAGGACAATATTATTACTGCTAGGGGCTTTGGGAATTATTTTTATTGGAAGTGCGTTTGGTCAAGAGGATAGAGAGGGCTGTAAAGACCATCCACTCTTTACGAGGATGCCGAATTTTTATATCGATAATTGTAAGGAAAATGATTTTGACCAGGCTAATTTTGTAGATGAAAGGGGAAAAAATATCAAGGTGGAAGGGAAATATTACTTCGCCACATACGAAATAAAAAAGGGGCATAAGCATCCAAGTGAGTTAGCGATTAGGAGAAACTATGAAAATGCCATCAAGAAGATCGGGGGCGTGGTTGTAAAAGTAATAGCATATCCTACCTGAAATTAACTAAAGAAGGAAAAACATATTGGG
>JBBIOI010000111.1:0-10952 GCA_037443425.1 Deltaproteobacteria bacterium | reverse complement strand
TTTCATTACTGGAGTATGCCTCCTCAAAAACCTTTGAATGGCGAGTTGAAAATGTAAACTCCTGCTTCAATTCCTTTCCATCAAGAGTATAGGCGGTAACATTAAGGCTATGGCTACCAGAAGCAAGAACACCCAACGGTCTGTATTCAAACCCCTCAGAGGTTACCTCCAGAATGGAAGTTATATCGGTTCCATCCAAAATAACAAGAAGCCTCTGGGGATCGAAAGGTTCCTTAATAGAACATTTAATTAAAGTCTTTTTCCCAATCAATTGGATTCCCTCAATAGGGGTTAGAAGTTTAATAGAGGGTTCAGGCATTATTTCTGATCGGGAAAAGAGGGGAGAATAAAATAATAAAAAAAATATAACTAAAAAAATTTTAATATAAATATTTTTCATTATTAAATTATAAATGTTTATTTTTTCCAAAATTCTGGTTTATTGTTACGCTACTACCCCAATTTCAATTTGTCAAGAATTTTTTTGAAACCGTAAGCATCTTTTTTTCCGTGATGGGGTTATATTGCATATCTGGCAAATTCTTTACGGCGACCTTGCCAATAAGCATCCCATTCTCCATTTAGCTTCAAAAGCATTAATTTCAATATATGAATTAAAGCTGTCGTTCCTGCGAAGGCAGGAATCCAAGGAAAAAACATTTAAAAACATCTGGATTCCAGTTTTCACGGGAATGACGCAGGTGAGGGTAGAGTTAAATTATGCTTCGTAATAAGTATAGCATTGAGATAAACCAATGCTACATAACTTATCACGGGAAAAGAGATGCTTCCTTCCGAGGTCTCTGAAAAACTTATTTAATTATGTAATAACATGTTTATTAATTGGAGCAATCACCTCAATCTTCCCGGTGGGTCTGGCTGAGGGGAAAGTCCTTTTGGACCTATTGTTTCTTCCTGGAACTGGATTATTGCGGGAAGCCAGACAATGTCATCATCAATCATTATATACTCTGCTTTGGGAACTCTTACGGTGGTCCTTATCCAGGTTGGGTCATCATCAATTACTACATACTTGGTCCCCGCAGGAAGTCTTACTGGCTTTTGTCTTATCTGCCCTTTTAATTGACCCTTTCCTGACTTCCAGGTTGGGTCATCATCAATTCTATAATAGCTAAAAACGCCTGTCTTAGGATCAAACCCTTTTACCTCCACAATCCCTCCATTGGGAAGTTTAAACTTGAAATGTCCTTGCCCCAATTTTTCTAAAGTTGTTCCTTTGGGTAAAGTTATACTTTTCTGTTCAGCAAAAATTAGATTAACTCCCGACAGAAATAAAATTGCTACCATCAAAAGGATTATCTTCTTTGTCATTTTTTATTGTCTCCTTTCAAATTTTGTTTTTGTTAACTTAATAAGTGTTTTGGGGTCTATATCTAACTTTACTTTTAAGTACAAGAGAAAGAATATTCTTATTATACCAACTTCTTTCCCTTTTTGATTTTTTTGGAGCCGGCGGGGGGATTTGAACCCTCGACCTACTGATTACGAATCAGTTGCTCTACCGCTGAGCTACGCCGGCTTTTCAATTTATTTTCAATTACTTATCTGTATCGAATCAGAACTCATTTTTTTGAATGTGACTAAATTGTGACTTATTTTATCCAGAACCTCAACTCCATCCCTTAAGCTTTCAGGATAATGATGAGCATATCTCTGAGTCATAAAGGGTGACTTATGACCCAATAAACTCTGAACCTTATAGAGGTCTATCCCTGATTGAACCAGACGTGTTGCAAAGGTATGTCGTAGATCATGGAATCTGAAATCTTTTATGCTTGCCTTTTTTAAAGCCTTTTTAAAAGCATGGTCAACACTGGTCTTTAAAAACATCGTATGTTTATCAGTGTAGAAAACAAGATTAGTTTTGATTGATTTCACCTTTGCTTTATTTTTCAATATTTCAAAGACTGTATCATTGATAGGTATAGTTCTGAGTTCTTTATTTTTAGATTTAAAAACTGTTATTGTTTTCCTGAAGAGGTCAACCGCTCTCCATTCAAGTGAAAGAATTTCTGAAAGCCTCATACCTGTATTCAAAGCAAATATCACCAGTTCCTTAAGCCATTCAGGGCAGACCTCCAAAAGCCTTTCTTCCTCTTCGTAAGTCAACCATCGATCCCTTCTGTTATTCTCCTCTTCCATTGAAACCCTTGATACTGGATTATCACGAATCCATTCCCATTCCTTAATCGCAAGATTAAATGCCCTTTTCATTGTTGCAAGTTCACGGTTAATTGTAGAAGGACCAACCCCATCATTTCGCCTTCTAATCTTATACTCATTGATAATTTTTGGAGTTATCTCTGAAACAAGATAATCACCCAGATAGGAAATAGGTTTTTTTGCATAACCTTGAAATGACCTTGCAGATACTTTTTTTGAAGCATATTCATCAAGATACTTTTGCATCATTTCTCTGAAAGTCCTCTCCTCTCCAGGTAATCTTTCAAACCACTTACCTTCTGCAATTTCACCTTTCACCTTATCATAAATCCGCCTTGCTAACTTACGATCCTCTGTTTCAGTTGATTTTCGATAGCGTTTTCCTTTGTAGATAAAACTCATCCACCAGACACGGCCTCTACGATAAAGCCCCATAATTTCCCTCCTTTCTGAGGCCCCTGATTTGGTCTGGTCTCCCATGATTAGGAGTATAATTCAATCCTTTGACCTCTGCAATAGATTTTTTCACAATCTTGTCGATACTGTTAATTGGTCTGCTTATATCCTTCAAAATGCTTCTTACTTTAATCTCTGGATTGGCACCATTCCTTCTATGACCTTTCATCCAATTATCGATTTCATCCTTTTTAAATCTTATAAGACGGCCGATTCTGTAATGAGGCATCTCATTTAACCACTGGTAAATGGTAGATGGCTTAATGCCGAGATATTGTGAGACCTCATTAACACTTAAAAAAGCCTTTTCCGTAATAGACCTCCAATGGGACACGAGGTCACTATTGGATTGATGGACGCAAAGGTTACTAAAAATTAATTACGACCACCCAATACCCAAAAATAAAAGCTCCTGGATAATTGCTGGATTATAATCCCTGAGCACTTCTAATGCCGGTCTGCCCGTTTGATGCTCAATATCATTAAGCATCTCTCTAATCAGAGTAGTTATGGATTTTTTGATATGATCAAAAAGGTAAGATTTTATAGATTCAAAAACCTCTTTAGAATATTTTCTAAGAATCACATCCCTGATCATCCCTCCATAGATTAGCATGTCATTGAAAGAATAAATATCCGATTTATGGAAAAAATTGTTCAACTCACAAACAATCTCAACAAGGATATGAGATGGTAAAAATTCTTTCCAGCCCTTCAAAACCTCTTCCTTCATCTTTTCAATTCTTTCTTCTTTAATTGTCCTCATTTTCAATGACCTTAATTCTTCTTCAATTTTAAATCTCTCAATTTCGGATCTTTTATCAGCAAGAGGGTCATAAGGGTTTGAAAGTTCTTTTAATTGCTTCAAACCTCTCAGACGCCGAATTTCCAACTCCACAGCCTCAACTTCCTCTCGTCTCGCTTTCAATTCGGGTGAAGGGTCAGGAACGGGGATAACTGAAGAATAATTTTTATAAAGTTTATGGTCATCCCTTTTTGCTTTACTGACAACTGACACTCTATTACTGTCACTACTGACATTGTCAGTGTCAGTGACATCAGTGGTCAAAGTGAAAAACGTTAAACCATCTTCCGACTTCATCTTTTTAATTTTCCCTTTCCCAATCCATCGCCAGGCCGTCCTTTCACTGATCCCCAATTCTTTGCATATCTCTTCGATTGACTCCCACTTCTTCATCATCAATCCTTAATGTTCACAAAAGACTTCTTAAAAAGACAACTGTTTGCTCATATCTGCTCCTTGATTTTCAACGGATTCCTGCCTCAAAATTTTCAGGGTTTTATGAACAAGTGATGGTGAAACATTTAATTGCTTTGCTATAGCCCTAATCGTTTCACCCTTACCCCTCATATCCCTTATTGTGCATAAAAGTCCTGAATCAATTAATGAACGTCTTCCAATGGGTTTTCCTTTTGCCTTCGCATTCCGAATCCCTGCCCTGACACGTTCCCTTATCAAATCTCTTTCAAACTCGGCAAAAACCCCTATAAGGTTAGCCATTGCCCTGCCTGCTGGTGTTGAAAAATCCAGATTCTCAGTATAGGACACGAATTGAACTCCTAAATTTTTTAATTCCTCAAGCGTGTTAACAAGCCACTTTAGGGATCTACCAAAACGATCAAGTTTCCAAGTTAAAACTACATCAATCTTTCTTTTCCTCATATCATTCAAAAGCCGATTAAGTTCTGGTCTTTGATCTTTTGCTCCGCTTTCGCCTTCATCTCGATATTCATCGTAGATTTCCCATCCTCTTGCTTGAGCATAAGCTCGAAGATCCTTTAATTGGAGTTCGATATCCTGACCTTTATCAGTGGATACCCTTCCATAAATTGCGACTCGCATGCTACTTTCTCCGAACATAAAACCGAACTATCTGCCTCCTATTGCTTACTTGATAAGCCTCCCCACTGACATCCATTTTATAAATTTCAAATCCCTTATTCTTCAAAAAGTTTTTTATTATTTCAATTATGTCAAAATCTTGCCCATTATTTGGCTCTGTAACGCTTTTAAAAGCATTTTTAGGGGATTTTTCACAATTGTTAAGGGTAGACACCTATTGCTTTTGAAATTTAGTAGTAAATCAGGATTTTCTTTTTGTTTTTCAAGTTTATTATTCATTTTCGATTTCTAAAAATGCACCTTTAAACTTTGGATGCCTCTCCCATTTCGACAAAAGCTCAAGAAGCTGTCTAATAGTATAAGTCTCTCCAACAAACAAAGGACTTTCTTTATCTTCTAAATAAATAAAAAGTAGATAGCGTGTAATGTTTTGGCTGTATCTAAATTTTCTTATCTTTCGCATTCGCCATCTCCCAAAGAATCAATTCCCAAGTCTTAACCCGTTCCTCCCGGTAAAGTGTTATCAGGCATTTAACGATTTCTTCCAATCGGGTAACAGATTCGCTCAGCCTGTCAAGTTCTTCTTTCATTTGCCAGTAATCAACAACAGGAACCGCTATGGACAGCATTTCAATATCTTTTTTATCAAGCCCCATTTTTTCTTCCTTATCAAATTATGTTTTAATAATTTTTGCTCCTAAAAAAGTCTTTTTTATATGGTGAAGCATTCTTAAGAAATCTACCC
Source organism: Deltaproteobacteria bacterium (assembly GCA_037443425.1). Taxonomy (GTDB): domain Bacteria; phylum Desulfobacterota; class BSN033; order BSN033; family UBA1163; genus JBBIOI01. The sequence goes on along the minus strand of JBBIOI010000111.1, from coordinate 5,703 downwards.
ATTCCCACCAACCTACTGTTTTTGATTTCCTGCATAAAATAGCAAGCTCTTCTGGTAAATATGCAACAAAACCCTTTTCTTCAACTTCCTTTGACATTAATTCATTAGCATATAGATAAATGACCTCATTCAAGATCCTGGAATATAAGGCTAAAGGCTCTTTTAAGTCTGATACTGGGATATTCAAAAGGACTTCTCTTTCTTTTCGTCCTTCTCTTTCAAGTAATGCCTGAATGGTCATTTCGGCTAATCTACCCATATCTTCATCCTTTTCTTATACCCCCATTTTTATCTGTCAAATGTGTAGGAAATGCAGTGCTATCAAGGCTTAGCGGGTTTTTTTAATCCGTCAAATAACCCTAAATTTGACGGATTGTTTTTTGCCCTCCAAGTCTTGATAGTCAAGGGTTTCCGACACATTTGACGGATCTTTTTGGGGGTATAAAGAAGATTGTGAATATCTCTCGATAAAATCATTCACAAAGTTTTCTGTTATTACATACCCTCTGATCTTGCCTGTTTTATCTTGACGGGGATAAAGATTAAATTTAGCTAAAACAGAAGCTAACGATTTTGCTGAATTAATAAAATTCAACTGCCCGTCCTCCCCTTTAATAATCTCCAACAAATCTCTCGATGATATAAAATTATCTTGTAACTTTTGAGATAGGACCTTTTGAAAAATCGCAATAAGGGATGGGATGATTCCGTCTATATATTCCCGACCCGCCCTCGCTTGGTGCATATCCTTTGCCAGTTCAGTAAGCTTCGAGAATATTGTTAAACAGGGGTCGTTATCTTGTGTGTCGATTATGGATGCAATTATCAAAATTGGTTCCCACACGTCTTTTGCTCGATCATCCAAATCTTCAACCTCTTTAATTCCATCTAATTGACTATAAACCTCCCAAACCTCATCTACGTTTCTAAGCGCCCATAAATACAATTCTTCTTTTAAAACTTCAATTTCAGTTTTTATTTTGCGCAAATTAAACCTTCTAACAGTTTCTGCCCTTCGTTTTCTTGGCATAAAAATCCGAAAACTGCGGTCTTCAATGGTATCGGAAACTCTGTTAATCCCAGCTAAAACTTTCGGACTATAAATCTCAAAATTCATGACTCTAAATTGATTTTTATCAACTCTCGAAATCTGTGATCCCGCTTGAAATCCTCCGTTAAATATTGCCATTAGATAAGAAAATCGCTCCTTATCTTGTGAACGTAGAGTTTCAACTTCGTCTATGATAAGGGTCGAGGAGTTGCTATCAATCTCTCGGAAAATTGAGGCCTCCGATGGATTGATTTGACGAGATGTTGCATTGAAACAAACCTGTGCCAACAAGTCTAAGGCGAGCGATTTACCACATCTTTTCAGCGGCGAGGTGAACCATAAATACCCGTAGTAATTAAAAACCTTATAAACATAAGTGCCCATCACCCAAATAGCGAGGAGAAGAGGAATTCTAAGATCGCTAAAATATATATGATCCGCAAAAAAATAAAAAAGCTTGTCAACCAGATTCCTTCCATTTACGGAGTCACCAGATTCAAACCTTTTCCAAACCCATGGCGATAATGAGCCTTTAGTAAACTTTCCACTTTTACAAAAATTCAAACTGCCATCTGAACAAATCAAAATTTTCTCCCCAGACCAAATTGTGCCATAGAAAAGCTTTCCATCAATAAATTCCTGACCTGAAAAGCGACGCTTGCCTGATATTTCTCCGATCATTAATGTCCTCAATCTATCTTTATTTGTATTTGGCAAGCAGTTGAAATTTTGCATCACCAAATTTTTCATCGAAAATCCCCCGCAAATGTAGTTTTAATTACCTTAATAACGGTATTTTTTACGTGAATTTCTAATTCGTCGGGATAGGAGTAATTCTTAATCCTCCTTCGTCTCCTCAATGCCCAAAGCCTCCCCCGCAAGCTCTTTGATTCTCTCCACATCAGGATAATCACTATCACTCTCATTATAAATTTCTGCTAAAATTTCTTCTAATTCCTCAATCTTTTCTTGTAATTCAATTTTTGTGTTCATTTCTTTCACCTCCTCTTGAGATATTTGAAGGAATAAAATAACGCCTCCCCTTCTTAACGAATTTTATCTTTCTGGCCCATATCCACCTATAAACCGTGAATGGGTCTACACGAACCATATGAGCAAACTGTTTGACGGTTAAAAACGCTTTCATTCCTTCTTTACTTTAGATATAATTATTTGTATACAATTTGTATATTGGCAAAACTCCCTTAATTTTTGGACATTAATATGCTAAAAGAAATTTCTCTTGATGATCGAATTAAAAAAGTAGGAGGAGATCCTGAGTTTATAAGGTTTCTCCAAGATTTTTTTTGTAAATTTGAGATTTATAATCTTCAAACAGAGAAATTTTCAGAAGCATATCTTAAGAGAATTAAAAGGCGTGCTATAAAAAATAGTGGTAAAGAATACTGGAAAATGATATTAAAGGAATCTTTAAAACCAAGATTAAAAATGCGATTAAGAAAAAATCTATTTATTGTTGAACCACTACCTAAAAATCCACCTCACAGACCGATGGAGGTGAATAAATGGCGAATAGTATTATATTTGCGAGAGTATTTTAAGCGAATTACAGGCAAATACCAGATGGGGATTATAGCTGATATTCTTTTCCCCGAAAAAACTTACGCAGAACTTAATTCGGAGTGGTGCAAAAGAAAAAAGAGATTTACAAAAAGGGAAGATGGTTGGATTGTGGAGCATACTGAGAATGGAGTCCAATACCTGCCTCCTTTAAAAGACTTGCTTGAATTTTTTGAAACCCTTCGGGGTAAAAGAAAAATCAATCCTTAACCTAAGAACCCAATGAGGATTATTTGAGAGATTTTATAGTAACAAGAAATGAATAGGGTCAAGATCATTTAGCACGAAAGCGTGAGGTGTTTAGATAAATGGAAAAGAAAGTTAATATCCCTAAGTTCGTTTCCATCCGCTTCAGATAAAGCCTTTGGGGTAATCCAACAAAACCTATTGGCTCATTTATGTCAGAGGAGGAGGCATTGAGAAATAAGAAGGATTTTGGGTGGCATATCATGGAAGATGCAGGGAGAATTTTGTCTTAGAAGATTCTTTGCTAAGAAAGAAGAGCTAAGGAGGAAACAGCCATGATGAAACGATTCTGTTGTTATATTGAAAAGGTATTTAACTTCAGCAAACATATAGGGACTCTTCGGGATACTCGGAGGCGGCCTCGCATTCCTGTGTCTGCTATCTGGGGGAGTGTCTTTTTCTTATTTGTGATGCGCCATAGAAGTATCAATGATATGCAGCAGGATCTTCGAGAGCCCAGGAGGTTAGAGAGGGTTATTGGGAAGATGAAGCCCAGTGCTGATAAAATATTGTCAAGTATTTTTCGAATACGAATTTGCCTATGATAGATTGTTTAAACTTAACCTATTGAATTCATGCAAGGTTTATTAAAGAAAAAAATTTATTTGCGGAATTTCTGTTCAATTTCAATTGACAATTGACTAAAAATCAGTTTCTTAGTGTGACTAAATTGTGTCAAAAATAACTTATAAAAACTTAACCAGACGTAAAAAACTAAACAATATAGAAATCGTTTTAACCCTTGATTATCAAGGATTTGCGGGAGATCAGACCAAATATCAAGGGGTTAGAAAAATTGCCTATTTTTTAATTACGAATCAGTTGCTCTACCGCTGAGCTACGCCGGCTTTTCAATTTATTTCAAGAAAATTACAAATCTTGATTAAATATCCTTTTAAATTTAACATGTAAATAAAGCGTGTCTTCCAACAGCCCCCTTAATTACGAGATTCATATTGTGGTCTAATGTATTGAATATTATTGCCAATTCAACATTTTCATCCTTCGTGATGCCCTTTGAGGGCATGTAGGTTTAGTTATTCGGTCTTTTTCTCTATAAGAGTTTTTATACTTGTTTTTCCTAATATCCTAAACATTTTTCCATAAATTTCTTCTTATTTCAAATCTATCTCCCTCCATACAACCATATTTTTCAATTGAAATTATAAGCGAGGTAGTCTAATCCATTGTTTGATTTACTCTTTTTAGATTAAGATCCGTTCAACCTTCTTTAAGTTAAAGTATGTAAAGATGTAAAATCTTCAACTTATGAATGCATTTCTTTTATCTTTTTTTCAACAAGTCCTATAACCCCCTTAGCGAGAACCATAGCCTCCTCAGCCTCTTTTGGATCATCATAGTATCTTGAAGGAACTCCCCCTGGCAACCCATTCGGATATCGTGTAGGGATATAATATTGGTCCAATTTCTTCGCCTGTGTAACTTCCTTGAATTCTTTATCTAACTCCATCGCCAATTCCAACAACTCATCGATCGAATGGGTATAAAATATTTCAAAAGACTCTACCTTAAAGTATAGATATGCTTTTAGAGCCTTTTCGGCCGCTTGCTGAAAATGGAAAAGTGCTAAATAGAATCTTTTCCTTTTTCTTAAATCATCAGCATCTTCAAATTCATCTTTTGCCTGTGTTAACCATCTCTCGGATTCTTCTTTACGTGGCTTTTTCATAAATTACCTTCCCTTTAATTATATTTTGCAAGAAACTACTTGAAGGAAGTTTCTCTCCAAACTCTTCAATATTATAAACTATGATATTCGATGATATCTTTCTCTCAACCTTTTGGTATATCTCTCCCATCCACTCTTTACCAGTTTTTGTTGAAGGCATAATTACAAATAAATCGATATCACTATTTAAATCCACATTCCCTCTCAGAAGTGATCCAAAAAGAACGATTTTAAGGGCTCCCATATTTTTTAATTGATCCACAATCAAATCAAGACATTTCTCTAATCTTGTCTTTCTTTCAGATTTTCGATGTAAGATTTCAGAAACCTTTAGCATTGTTTTACCTGCCTATCCAATTTAGAAAATATCATCCAAAGGATAAATAAATCTCAGCATAAACTGAAAACACACCATGGAAATCATGATTTTATTTAATTCTTTCTAAATAAAATAATAAATGGAGTCTATCCTTCACCTTTAGAATCCCATTTACCCCATGCCGGCTAAAAGAGAAAAAGCTATGATAATCTCATACATGCAATCTTTTTGATCGACAAATTTCAATACAAACAGAAACCCTCATAAGTGAGAATTGTCTTTCCAAACTCTGTCCAGGAGGTTTTTTGCTATTGGTAATTGAAAAACCTAAGCGTAATGTAAAACAAAGAATTTTTCATCTACATTACTATCATAAATCAAATTTTTTTGCAAAAGTTTATGTTTCCTTAGCAAGCCTTGGAGAACTTGCCCTCACAATGACCTCTTGTTTACAGTCATTGCGTGCACCCGAAGGGCGTGGCAATCTCGTAGATTCCTCATTCCGCTCTGAATGACAGTTCTAAAGATTGTCTCGGCTTCGCCTCGCAATGACAATCTTGAATCGTTCAATTTATATAAGAATTAAAGCTGTCATTCCTGCATAGGCAGGAATCCAGGGAAAAGAAAAACATTTATAAGATATAAGCAGCTGTTTCACGGGAATGACGCTGGTGAGGAAATTAGCACAATCGCAGGAGTTGGAAATTCCTTCTGGTTCGTAAGTTATTGAAATGATTGGCGCGCCCAGAGGGATTTGAACCCCCGACCTGCGGATTCGTAGTCCGACGCTCTATCCAACTGAGCTATGGGCGCAAA
>JBBIOI010000110.1:0-11168 GCA_037443425.1 Deltaproteobacteria bacterium | reverse complement strand
CTTAAGCCTCCTTATCTCCTCAGTAAGCTCCCTTATCCTCTCCCCAGCTAAAACCATAAGCCCTTCCATATAGGAAATCTTCTCCTTGAGACAATCCCTCTCTCTGAGAATTGCCCATATATCCCTAAAAAAACAGCTTGATTCCCGTTTTCACGGGAATGACACAGGTGATGGTAGAGATAATGCTTCGGAATAAGAATAGCATTGAGACAAGCCAATGCTACATAACTTCTCACGGGAAAAGAGATGCTTCCTTCCCTAAGTTTTGATGCTAAAACCTTAATGACTAATTCAGTATATATCTTGATGGATTTACAGGAAGGCCATTTAATCTAACTTCATAATGTAGATGAGGACCTGTTGTCTTGCCAGTGGAACCAATTTCTGCAATCTTATCTCCTCGCTTGACTCTCTGCCCAACTTTAACAAAGACCTTGTTGAGATGACTGTAACGTGTAGTCATTCCAAATCCATGAGAGATAACCAAAAGCTTTCCATATACCCAATCATTCCCTACCTCTGAAACAATACCATCCGCTGGAGATATAACAGGAGTTCCAATCCTGTTTGATATATCTATCCCCTCATGCATCTGGGTCAAGCCTGTAAAGGGGTTCGTCCTAAAACCAAACCCTGATGTAACCCATCCCTTAGCTGGCCATATGGATGGTGTATGAGATAGGATATTTCTTTTTGTCTCCAATATCTTCTCAAGTTCTGAAAAGCTCTCTTCGCGACTCATTGCTTCTGATTGAAGCCTTTCTATATCATTATGCATCTGCTGGATTAAACCCTTCTCATCCTTCTCAATTTTCAATCTTTCACGTATATCAGATGGAGAAGGACCACCCATTCCCATAAAAGAAGATGTCTCTTCCCCTTTCTCAAGATTTGCAATTATCCTTATCCTTCGATCAAACTCCTTTAATTTTGAGAGTTGCCTTTCAAGGTCTTCAATCTTCGATGAAAAGAAGTAAATCTTTGACCTCTGGGCTTCTGTCTCTTCTTGAAGTCGACTAAGGTCTATTGTTTTTCTTTTTAACTGAATATAATCGCAAAGGAAAAAGATTGTTGAAAGAATCACAAAAGTGATAATATAGAAAGTAATTTTGAAGGTCTTCTTTGAAATTTTGAAATGATGATATTTGGAGGTCTTATGGCCAAAGATAAGAATATTAAAATATTCTTTATCCACTTTAGCCTCCTTGTTTCACCCTTTTTTTAAATGAATCCCCTCCTCCTTCAGATGGCTTTTAAATAACAAATTTAACCCCCTCCTGTCAAGAAAGAATTTGGAGAGCCCTGAAAAAGTCTTTGAAAGACTGGGGAGGTAGGGTTCAAAACCCTTCGAATTCGGGCTTTTAATGTTTATATTGCTAACAATCGCTTTAGAAAAAACCCAATTATTTTAAGGGGATTAATCAATAGTGCTAATCTATAAAAGGTATCCGCTCGAAGGCTTTTTCACCCCACCTCCCCATTTATAAAAGAATTTTTAAATAGTTTTTCAGAGGTCTCATTTGAGGTTTCAAAAAGTCCTGAGGCATTTAACCCCTCCATACCTCCCCTTAAGTTTATCCCTTAATATTGCGAGGCGTAGGGTAAGGGCTTGCCCTTTACCGAAAACGTAATACCGAAGGCGGTAAGCCATAAAGGCTTACCATACGAAAAAAATTACGACAATTATTTTACCATTGACATTTACCTATGTTTTCATATAGACTTCTAAAGTCAAATTTAAAAATTTGGAAAAGGAGGTGAATCATGATGGGAGAACCCAGGGTAGCACGAGTAACAGAAATTATCGCAGGATCCCCAAAAAGTTTTGATGATGCAGTGAAGGTAGGTTTTGCAAGAGCCACCAAAACCCTTCGCGGTATAACTGGATTGAGAATTCTTGAATTCAGGGTTGCGGTAGAAAACTCAAAAATTGCTGAATATCGAGTAAGAATGGAAGTTATTTTTGTCCTCGAGACATAATCTTCTTATCTCAATGGCCCTATCCTTCTTTTGATAGGGCCATTGCTTAACTAAGTCTTATAGCCTCCGTCAATTCCTTTTGGGTAAGTGTTGCAGTACCTATCTTACCAACTACAACTCCTGCTGCATAGTTTGCCAATTCCACAGCAGTTTTAACATCCGCACCTGCAGCAAGTGCAAGGCCTATAGTTCCAACAACCGTGTCACCTGCCCCCGTAACATCGAATACCTCTTTTGCCTTGGTCGGGACTAAAAATGGCTCCTTGTTTGATTCAAATATTGCCATTCCCTCTTCACCACGGGTTATGACCAAAGAATCACAGGCTAATCGTTTTAAAAGTTTTCTCCCAGCTTCTTTTAAAGAATGCTCGTCAATAATTGGAATTCCTGATGCCTCACTTGCCTCGTTTGTATTAGGTGTTAAAACAGTTACTCCTCTATAGAAGAAAAAATTCTTTACTTTTGGGTCAACTATTATGAAACGCCTTTTCTCTTTTGCTTTTCGGATGATTTTACGAATTAAATCCCTTGTTAGTAAACCCTTTCCATAATCAGATAAGATTATTCCATCGTATCCATCTATATTTTTGTTTAAAAATTCCAATAACTCTTTTAAAATAGAGTTGTCTGGTGATTTCGTTGTTTCTCTGTCAATCCTTACCACCTGCTGTTGATGAGCAACAATTCGAGTTTTAACAGTGGTCTGTCTCCCCTTTTCTATAAGTATACCAGACGTCTCTATTCCAATATCATTCATCTTTTGTAAAATCTTCATCCCCATCTCATCATCCCCCACTACTCCACATATCGTCCCTTTGCCTCCAAGAGATCGTATGTTATTCACTACATTTGCTGCACCCCCGAGCAAGAATTCTTCCCTCTCAAAGAGAACCACAGGAACAGGGGCCTCGGGAGAAATTCGCGAGACTTTTCCCCATATAAACCTATCCATCATTACATCTCCAATAACCAATAGACTAATCTCTTTAAATCTCTTTAATAAAGATTCCATTTTTCTTTTTTCTCCACCCTTCTTTCCCATTTAAATCTAATCTTCTCTGTTTTTAAATTGCCTTTTAAAATACTCAACCGTTTTTCTTAATCCATCCTCAATCCTAACCATCGGTTCGTAATTTAATAATTCCTTCCCTTTATTAATATCTGCCAAAGATTGCCTCACATCTCCTTTTCTTGGTTCCTCGTAAATCGGAGAAATTTTATAGCCAAAAATCTTATACAGTATCTCTAATAAATGATTGAGAGATATCATCTCTCCACAACCAATGTTAACGATTTCTCCATGAAGATGGTCTTTTTCCATTGCAAGGATATTTGCCTGAACAACGTTATCAATATAGGTAAAATCTCTCGATTGTTCACCATCTCCATATATCACAGGCGGACGCTTTTCAATCATTGCAGATATAAACCTGGGTATGACTGCTGAATAAATAGACTCAGGGTCTTGTTTAGGTCCAAATATGTTGAAATATCTGAGAGAGATTGTTTCAAGTCCAAAAAGCTGATAAAAGAGATGGCAATATTTTTCACCAATATATTTTTGCAGGGCGTATGGAGATTGAGGATTTGGGGGCATATCCTCCCTTTTTGGAAGCGTAGGGGTATCTCCATAAATAGAAGATGAAGACGCATAGATAAATCGCTTTACTCCATTGTCTCTGGAGACTATTAAAAGATTAAGAGTTCCTTCTGCATTAACTGCATTTGTTAAAAGTGGGTCTTCAACTGAGCGCTGTACGGATGGAAGTGCTGCATGATGAAACACAAAATCAATTTCTCTTACTGCCTTTTGACAAATGCTCAAATCACAGATATCGCCATTTATTATTTCTAAATTTGGATAATTCTTATCTAACAATAGGTTTTCCTTCTTGCCTGTTGAAAAATTATCAAGAACCCTGACATGATGTCCCCTTTTAAGTAGCGCCTCTACAAGGTTAGACCCTATAAATCCCGCACCACCACTTACAAGTACATTAGCCATAATTTTTCTCCTTAATATTTACCTTAAAGTTACAACCTTCTGAACATAACATTTCCAGTCTGATTTACATGTCTTTTTCCCTTCTATCCAAATTGCTGTATCTGGATATTTTATGTATTCTGGAGGAAGAATCATCCCTCGAAGAAATGTGGCCTTCTCTCCTGGATCAGAAGTAGAAACAAGGGGATAACTCCCCTCTTCATACCAAGCATCACCTGGTCTCCTATTATCAGAACACTCCCCCTTATCAGACTCCACCCGAAGATGCCCCTCAAGCAAACAACGAATACCAGAGCCCGGATGTGAATGAAGCCCAGTGCTTCCTTCATTATCAATAATCGCATCCAACCTGAAAAGCCACTTCGAAGTCGGAACAAGTTCAAACATCCTGATCCTTCGAGACATTCGAAGATGAGACTCTATCCCTTCACCCATAGCCAGATTATTTGGATCGCTTGTCCTCACAAGCTCCCAACGCCAAATCTGCGCCCCTTCTGATCCTGATTCTATAACCGTAACATCTTGACTGTAAACTGCCATATCCTTCTTAAGAAAACTCCCATTTACAGTAGCAGAGCCCTCATAAATATAAATAATACTGTGCTGGGCCTCTAAATCTGGAAATGCTCTCCTATTCGGCAAAAACCTATCGTGATATAATCTTAATGTATACATATTTCCCTCCTCTATTATAAAATTGATAACATTCTTTTTTGCAATAAAAGAGTGCCACATTATTCTTAAATCTTCAAGAAATTTGAAAATGAAAAAAACTTCCACCTCGCTTTGCTCCTCGCAACGACTTCATCGGATTAACATGCACCTTTGGGTGCCCTCAATGCCCCCACCTTGCCTCCCCTTACCTTGAGACTGTGTCGTAATGTCATTCTGAGGCTTTAGCCGAAGAATCTATTTTTTATAAGGGTTTGAATTCTATAGATTCCTCGCTTTGCTCGGAATGACAAACATGGCATGCATTTCGTTCCGACACAGCCTCCTTAAGGGAGGTATGGAGGGGTTAACTACTACATGACTTTTTCAGAGATCTCTATTTGACCTGGTCTCGATCTTGACAATTCAAAATAAAATGATAAAAAGAAGATATAAAATAGAGGCCTAAAAGAAAGGGGGTGAATTTTTCAAAGCAGTTATTTTTAAAAAACCTTTAAATTAATATTGAAAGGGGGTTAAATAAATGAGTAGAAAAAATTTTTTCTATTTATTTGGTTTGATTATTTTAACATTACTTCTAATTTCTCCATCTACAAACGTATATTCCCAAACTGCTACAAAAAAACCGATTGTCATAGGAAACCTGGCCTGTTTTACAGGAACAAGCGCAACACCAAATCCATGGATGCTTGCTGCGGCTGAACTTGCAATTCATGAATTTGGTGGAAAGATAGCAGGAAGGGAAATTAAGCTTATTAGTGAAGATTCAGCAAGCGACCCCACTGTGGCTGCTGACAAAGCCAAAAAACTTATTGAAGTTGATAAGGCAGATGCAATTATAGGACCACTTCCTGCTGCAGCAGCAGTTCCTGTAGCCGCCCTCTTAAAACCATTAGGAATACCACATATCAGTATCATGGAATTTATGCCGAGAATCCTTGCAATAGGAGACCATACATTTGCACACACTGGTACCCACAGAGGTACTGGATTCTTTGTTGGAACCTATGCTTATGATGTATTGGGATATAGAACAGCCACTGTTATTCATGACGATATTATATTTGCGGAGGATTTTACCCAGGGCGCTATGGATGGATTTGTAAGTCGTGGTGGAAAGATCATTCAACGCCAAAGAACTCCTATGGCCACCATGGATTATAGCCCTTACATTACAGCACTTAAACAGGCAGACTGCGTAATGTTTTGGTTTGTAACCATCCATGCTGTTCAATTTATAAACCAATATGCCCAGTATGGATTTAAAATGCCTTTGGTTCAGGGTGGATGCACAACCCTTGGTATTGATAACCTTAGAGAACTAAAGGATAAGGCACTTAATATTGTAAGTTGTTCAAGCTATGATGCCTATATTAAAGGCCCGGAAGTGAAAAAATTTGTTGAACGGTGGGTAAAGCTTCATGGGCATAAAGCGGATAAAGAAGGGAGGTATCCTTATTATACAGAAGGCTGTGCCATGTATACAGCCACATCAATTATTCTTCAAGCCATTGAATCAACAAAGGGAGATACAACCCCTGCTGTCCTTCGTGAGGCCTTGAAAAAAGGAAAATTTAAAACTCCATGGGGTCCTCTATCATTCAGTGAAAATAGGGTTGGAGTTGGAAATGCTTATATCATGAAAGTCATCAAAGAAGGCGACAACTATGTGCGAACCGATGTGTATAAGTATGAAAATGTTGTAAAGGACGAACCGGCCAAATTCAAAGATATAGCTCCGAAAATGTAAAAAAACCTTTATACAATAATTCTCATCAACCCCTTTACCCTTTTCCGTTTTGGAGACGGAATGGGGTGAGGGGTAAATTTTTAAGAATAAGAATGGAACTAATTATAATAAATCTCTTAAATGGTATATCTTTTGGGATGATATTGTTCATTTTAGCCATGGGCTTATCTATTACACTTGGTGTGATGGGTATCCTTAATCTTGCCCATGGAGCCCTTTTTATGATAGGTGGATTTATAGGTGTTAGCATTATCAGATCCGGTGGGAATTTCTGGTTAGCAACCATTCTTGGTAGTTTAGGAGCAGGAGTATTAGGATTCTTAATAGAAAGGCTATTTCTTGCACGCCTTTATAAACAACTGGACAATCAGGTTCTACTTACTCTTGGTTTAATCTATATCTTCGGGAATATTGTCCTGTGGATCTTTGGTGGCCGTGTCCAGCTCTTTGATCCCCCTGCTATACTTTCATGGAAAATCTCAATTGGCAATTATGCCTTTCCATTTTATCGTATGTTCTTAATCTGTATTGGAGCAATTCTTTTTATAATCATATGGTGGCTTATTGAAAAGACTCGAATTGGTGCAATTGTTCGTGCTGGAATGGATAATAAAGAAATGGCCATGGGGCTTGGCATAAATTACAGCCTTACATGTAGTATAGTTTTTACATTAGGATCCTTCATTGGAGGCTTTGCCGGATGTATGGCAATCCCTTTTATCGGTGTTGTCCATTCAATGTCTCTTGAAATTCTACTCTATGCCTTAATAGTTGTTGTAGTTGGCGGACCTGGCTCTGTATTTGGAACCCTTTTAGGAGGAATCCTGATTGGAATTATCGATGCATTCGGAAAAGCCTTCTTTACTGACCTTGCGATGTTTACTCTGTATCTTGTACTGATCATTACATTGCTTTTAAAACCAACAGGGCTTTGGGGAAGAAGTCAGATTTTTGAAACAGCAGGTCCACCCTCATCATCTGTACCTACATTTAAATCGAAGAATATATTTATAAAATATGCACCTTACCCAATACTAATTTTTATATTTATTGTTCTTCCTCCTTTTTTACCCATGTATCTTCAAAGTATGGCAACAAAAATTTTGATTTTCTCCATATTTGCTTTAAGTTTAAACCTGTTATGGGGTTATTCCGGTCTTATATCCCTTGGGCATGCAACATATTTTGGAGTTGGTGCATATACCTCTACGATCATGATTGTTCATTTAGGAATTGAAAACTTCTGGTTAGCTACACTAATTGCTATCGCTGTTGCTGGAATTATAGCTGTATTTTATGGGATAATTGCCCTTAGGGTATCGGGTTTATACTTTCTTCTTGTAACGCTTGCCCTTGGCCAGCTCGTTTTTTATGTGGCTGAAAAATGGCGATCTGTAACAGGGGGATATAATGGTATTATTGGAATACCTTTCCCAAATATTGGAATCCCAGGATTTAGTTTTAATTCAATTTACTACTACTTCTTTGTATTAATCATTTCAGTCTTCTGTTATTTTATTCTTCGTCGTATTGTAAATTCGCCTTTTGGATATGCACTTCAAGGAATAAGAGACGATGAAAAAAAGATGGAAACCCTTGGTTATAATGTTTGGTTATATAAGTATATAGCATATATTGCAGCAGGAATGTTTGCCTCTATAGCTGGTGTATTATTCAGCTACTTTCTTGTAGTTGTTGCACCCCCACAACTTAGTATTACTACTTCTACAATGGCAATACTAATGCTGATCATTGGTAGCACACAGGTATTCTGGGGCCCTGTTATAGGTTCTGTATTTGTTATCTTACTTGAGTATATCTCAAGTATCTATGCCCCTCAACGATGGCCTTTAATATTAGGAATAATATTTGTCATATCTGTAATGTTCTTAAGGGATGGAATTGCTTTATTTTTATTAAAAATCCTAAACCGGATAGGTACACGTGAAAGCATTAAGAGTTGAGAGAATTTCAAAAAATTTTGGTGGAGTTGAGGCATTAAAAGGGGTCACATTCTCTATTGATATGGGCGAAAAATTAGCTATCATTGGCCCCAATGGAGCAGGCAAGACAACACTATTAAATGTCATAAATGGTCAGCTATCAGTCAGCTCTGGCAGTATATATTTATTTGATAAAGATATTACAAATTTATCAATCCATCAGCGTGCCCATCTTGGAATTGCAAGGGCCTTTCAGTCTTCAACACTCTTTCCGAGCATGAGTGTTCTTAATAATATTCTGCTTGCTATTCATGGTAAAAAAATGTCACGTCACAACATGTTTCGTCCTTTTAGAACTTATGAAGAATATATTTCAAAAGCTGAGAAATATCTTCAATCGGTTAACCTGTATGAAAAAAAGGATGTTCTCGTAAATGATCTTTCCCATGGGGATCAAAAAAAATTAGAGATAGCAATGAGCCTTGCCTCAGAGCCAAAGCTCCTTTTACTTGATGAACCAAGTGCTGGATTAACAAGTGAGGAAAGTGCAGATGTATCAACCATTATAAAGAATCTAAGCCCAGATATTTCAGTAATTGTAGTGGCCCATGATATGGACCTTGTTTTCGGTCTTGCAGAGCGTATAATTGTTCTCCATTATGGTCAAATTATATGTGAAGGCACCCCTAAAGATGTACAATGTGATAGAAAGGTTATGGAAATCTATATGGGATTAGAAGATGAAAGGAAATATGTTGAATCTTATTAATGTTCATACCTATTATGGTGAAAGTTATGTATTAAGAGGTATATCTCTCGAAATCAGAAAAGGAAAGGTTGTTGCTCTTTTAGGTCGAAATGGAATGGGAAAGACAACAACCATTCGTTCCATTATAGGATTTACACCTCCACGTCTTGGAGAGATAATACTTGAAGATAAGAATATAATTGGATTGCCACCATACAAGATTGCAAAACTTGGTGTTGGTCTCGTTCCTCAGGGAAGATTTATCTTTCCCTCACTTACTGTTAAGGAAAATCTTATAATGTCAGCTCGTGGATTCGAAAAACCAGAATCGTGGTCCCTTGATAAGATCTATTCAACCTTTCCAATTTTAAAGGAAAGGGCAAATCTAAGGGGACATCTATTAAGTGGAGGTGAGCAACAGATGCTTGCAATCGCTCGGGCATTGATGACAAATCCTCGATTGATCTTAATGGATGAACCTTCTGAAGGGCTTGCTCCAATAATTGTCAAAGAGGTTTCTAAAATTATACTACAACTTAAAAAAGAAGGGCTTTCAATCCTTCTTGTAGAGCAGAATCTACCTATGGCACTAAAGTTATCCGATTATGTATATGTATTGAGTAAAGGAGTTGTAGTTTATGAATCTACACCTGATCAACTGAATTTAAATGAAGAGATCAAGGCTAAATACATAGGAATTGGAAAATAAAATGAGCCAAATATTTGTGTATTTTAAGATAAAGTTATTAAAAATACTCCTGTTATCATTAATAAAACTCCGGATAGCCTTTCTTTAATATTACTTTCCTTAAAAATTAAATAACCAAAAACCACACCCATTATTATACTTGTCCTTTTTATTGATATGACATAAGACACAAGGGCTATATTGATTGCCATCATCTGAAAAATGCCTGACAAAGCACTAAATAAACCAACTAAAATCTTAAAGCCAAAATTTTTTTTAATAAAACTTACACTATTTTTTGATTTAGATACCATAATTGGGGAGAGTAACATTGTAATTGTAAAATTTAAAGCAACTGTCCAAAAAATGGGGGAGGAATTCCTTATACCAATTTTATCAATATTAGAAGTTATACCCCAAATAAAAGCTACGATTAACATCAACTTCGGCCCCTTTTCCTTTAAAAGAACTTTTATAGGTCCCAAATACCCTTTCTCCTTTTCTTGAATATTCAACACATATGAACCAGCTACAATAAAAGCAATACCAAAGAGTCCAGAAAGATTTGGAAATTCACCTATCATAATTGGTGAAGATACCAATAAGAAGAGAGGTGTAAATGCAAGCATTGGAACAGATAGCGAAAGATCTGAATATTTTATTGCCTTCATATATAGAACTGTTGTTAGGGAATCTATTATTCCCGCAGATAGTAAAGCAATAAAGAATGACTTTCCAAGTTCTGGTATTTCAATAAAAAATAGAACTGGGATTAAAAAGATGGACGAAAAAAATCTAAGTGACCATGAAACAAAATATTCATCTATTTCTTTAAGCACTTTTTTGCTTGTCACATCCTTTAACGATTCGAAAAAGGCTGTTAGAATTGAAAAGAAGAACCACATAAGATCTTCAAACGTAAATTTATTTTATTGATTAAATAAAAACATATTATTAAGCAGAATTCAAAATTACGCCTTTAGCTGTAGGGTAAGTCATTGTGTCTTACTGCTTTGTTTCCCACACGTAGGGTAAGCCTTTATGGCTTACAGTTTCCGTTATTACCGATTCCAGTAAGGGATAAATTCTTTCTTCCCAATGGAGAGAAGATTAAGGTGAGTGAAATTTGAGGCGTGGCAATCTCTTAGATTCCTCGCTCCGCTCGGAATGACAATTTGGAAGAGATTGCCTCGAAATGACAATATAGAATCGCTCAATTTAGATGATAGTAAATAAATTCCTTTTTGCCTTTAATCTTTTATTTATCCAGGACCTCACGGACCTTTCTTAAAAGATTCTCAAATGTAAATGGCTTCTGAATAAAATCTATCCCCTCCTCCAATACTCCATGATGAATTATCGAATTATCAGTATACCCCGAC
>JBBIOI010000109.1:0-11421 GCA_037443425.1 Deltaproteobacteria bacterium | reverse complement strand
TTATGAAATAGAGAATATTGCATTTTATGATGATGCCCTTTTAATAGAGCCAAAAAGACATTTTATACCATTAGCGGAACAAATTCTAAAGAAGGGCATTAGGTGCAATTTTCATACACCCAATGCGCTTCATATTAGGGAGATTGACCAAGAAGTAGCAAATCTCCTGTTTAAAGCGAATTTTAAAACCGTTAGGCTCGGTTTGGAGACCTCTAATGAGTCATTCCAGATTGAAATAGGAGGAAAGGTAAAAAATCAAGAATTTTTAAATGCAATCAAATACTTAAATATGGCTGGATATGAAGGCAATGAAATAGGGGTCTATGTTATGGCCGGTCTTCCAGGCCAAATGGTAAAAGATGTTGAAGAAAGCATTTTTTTTGTTAGAAAGAGCGGAGCAAAGCCTATTATTGTAGAGTATTCACCAATTCCTCATACACAGATGTTTGAGAAAGCAAAGATGTTTTCTAAATTTGATCTGGAAAATGAGCCTTTGTTTCATAACAATTCAATATTTCCATGTGAATGGGATGGATTTACTAAAGAAGATTTCGTTAAACTTAAAGAGAGATTAAAAAGAGGAGAGATATGATAAAACCATATAAGATTATAGAGGATATTTATATTGTTGGAGGACCTGATATCACTGATAATCGAGATTCATGTATCTATGTTATCGATCTTGAAGAAATCGTGATGATTGATAGTGGAGAAGGCCACAGTGTTAATAAAATCATAAATAATATCAACATGTTAGGATTAAATCCAGAAAATATAAAAAATATTATCCTAACCCACTGTCACATTGACCACATTGGCGGAGCACCTGAACTTAGAAAGAGATTTGGGGCTAAAATCTATATACATAAGCTTGATGCCGTAGCTTTGGAGAGAGGGGATCAGATACTCACGGCATCAACTTGGTATGGAACAGAATTTCCGGCCACTAAGGTTGATATAAAGTTTAATAAAGAAGAAGAGGTTTTAATTATTGGAGACCAAAGGATTGTATGTCTCTATACACCAGGACATACCCCAGGATCAATTTCTATTTATTTAGATCGAGGTGGTAAAAGGATTCTTTTTGCTCAAGATCTTCATGGTCCTCTCTTAGAAGAGTTTGGATCGAGTCTTGAGCAGTGGGATAGGTCAACAAAAAAGTTACTCGATCTTAATGCTGATATCCTTTGCGAAGGGCATTTTGGGATATATAGGACAAAAAAAGAAGTGGAGAACTATATTAGGTCATACCGTCGCCAATATGGGATTGAATGAGAAAGATCGATTCATTACGAATAATGAAACGAACTAAGCTTCTTTTACGTAAATTCCCGTGAAAAAGGGAATCAAGCTTTTAGTAGAGCCTTAGGGGAACTCGCTCTGAAAAAGTTTATTATTTATTTATATCAAAATTGAAAGATTTTTTAAGTAAAAGCCTCTATTTATCAGTCATTGCGAGAATCTATAAAGTATGTATGTGTGGTAATCTCATTAAATGAAGAGATTCTTTTGTTCGTTTCATCCCTCACGATGACCTCTTGTTTACAGTCATTGCGAGCCCGAAGGGTGTGGCAATCTCGTAAATTTCTTCAAAAGCCTTAATTTCAATATAGGAATTAAAGCTGTCATTCCTGCGAAGGCAGGAATCCAGGAAAAAAACATTTAAAAACATCTGGATTCCCGTTTTCACGGGAATGACGCAGGTGAGGGTAGAGTTAAATTATGCTTCGTAATAAGTATAGCATTGAGATAAATAACTTATCACGGGAAAAGAGATGTTTCCCTGTCTCAGCAAAATAAAGAATTTGTTTGACAAAAAATAAAAAATTGATTAATATTAATTATTTAAATCATGGAGGTTTAATATGTATGCTGTTATAAAGGCAGGGGGGAAAGAGTATAAGGTTTCTCAGGGAGATATCATACAGATTGAAAAGATAAACGGGGAGATAGGTGATCGTGTTGAATTAAAAAATGTTTTAATGATTTCACTCGGTGAAAAGATTGTAGTTGGAAAGCCTTATCTTGAAAATGTAACTGTAATTGGTGAAATTGTAAGGCACGCAAAGGGTAAAAAGATACTTATATATAAAATGAAGAAAAGAAAGAATTATAGGCGCTTAAAAGGTCATAGACAAAATTATACCTATTTAAAAATTAGTGATATCTCATTTGATAATTCACTGAATAATTAAAAAAAGATCTAAACAGGAAAGGGGTGATTATTAGATGGCACACAAAAAAGCAGGTGGAAGCTCAAGAAATGGTAGAGATAGTGCAGGACAGCGTCTTGGAGTAAAGATATTTGGTGGACAGGTTGTCCAAGCGGGTAATATAATTGTTCGTCAAAAAGGGACTCGAATTTTTCCTGGTGAAAATGTAGGAATGGGAAGAGACTATACACTTTTTGCCAAAATCGATGGAATTGTGAGATATGAGAGCAAAGGAGGAGATAAAAAACAGGTAAGTGTCTATCCCCTGCCAACATAACCTTTTTCACAATGTCCATTAAAAAATAAAAAATGAAATTTGTTGATGAGGTAAGAATTTTTGTAAAGGCAGGAGATGGGGGTAATGGCTGTGTAAGTTTTAGAAGAGAAAAGTTTATTCCCAAGGGTGGACCTGATGGTGGTGACGGCGGAAAAGGTGGGGATGTGATTCTACAGGCAGATATCCAGTTATCAACACTTCTTGATTTGACCTATTCAGGTCAATTTTTTGCTAAAAGGGGTGCGCACGGTAGAGGAAAGAATCAGACAGGGAAGGATGGAGAGGATCTTATCATTAAAGTACCTGTTGGTACTGTTGTTAAAGATGATGAAACTGGTGAGGTTTTAGAAGACCTCATATTTGATGGTCAAAAATTTATCGCGGTAAAAGGTGGTAAGGGAGGTAGGGGAAATGCCCGCTTTGCTACTCCTACAAATAGAGCCCCGTATTATGCAGAAAAAGGCGAAAAGGGAGAGCAAAGATACCTGAGGCTTGAACTTAAGCTTTTAGCAGATGTAGGCTTGGTTGGCTATCCAAATGTGGGAAAGTCTACACTTCTTGCTAAGATTACATCAGCAAAACCTAAGATTGCTTCATATCCCTTCACCACACTTATTCCAAATCTGGGGGTGGTTGAAAGAGAGGGTGAAGGGGTTTTCGTTGTAGCTGATATCCCAGGATTGATTGAAGGCGCTCAGAGGGGAGCAGGCCTTGGGTTAAGGTTTTTAAGACATATAGAAAGGACAAGGCTTATTATTCATCTTCTCGATGCCTCCCAGAATGAGTCAAGAGACCCTGTTAAGGATTTTAATTCTATTAATAAAGAATTGGAGGCCTATGATTCTTCTTTAACACAAAAGCCCCAAATCATTGCTCTAAATAAGATAGATATACCCTCTGTAAGGGAAAGGGCTTCAGAGATTGAAAGAGAATTTGAGAAAATAGGGAAAAAGCTTTATCTTATATCGGCTAAGAGTGGGGAAGGGATAGATGAATTATTAGAGGCTGTCTGGGATAATTTAAAAAAGATTGATAGGTAATGAATAATAAAGACATAAGAAAAGAGATACTTAGAGATATAAAAAGAATTGTTATCAAAGTTGGTTCAAGTATACTGGCCTCAACAGATAAGGGACTTCATTACAATGTCTTTTCAAAATTGGCCAAAGAGATATCAAATCTCAAGAGACAGGGTTATGAGATAGCCCTTGTCTCCTCAGGTGCTATTGCTGCGGGCATGGAGAAGTTAGGTTTAAGAAACCGACCAATATCAATAACCCAGAAGCAAGCCACTGCAGCTATAGGCCAGAGTCGTCTAATGAATATATATGAAAAATTTTTTTCTCGATACAACCAGATGGTTGCACAGATCCTTCTTACCCATGATGACCTGAGTCATAGAAAAAGATTTCTTAATGCCCGTAATACCATGCTTAATCTTCTCGAGCTTGGAGTGATTCCAATTATAAATGAAAATGATACAGTTGTTGTAGATGAGATTAAATTTGGAGATAACGATAATCTATCTGCTTTAATTACGAATCTTATTGAAGCAGATTTACTAATCATACTGACCGATATTGATGGACTATTTAATTCAGATCCAAAGTTAGATCAAAATGCTAAGTGTATCTCTTTAGTAAAAGATATAGATGAATTAGAGATAAGGAAAGATATCGAAGACTCTAAAGGAAAATGGAGCGTTGGAGGTGTTGCAAGTAAAATTCAGGCAGCCCAAAAGGCATCACGATTTGGTATACCGACAGTTATTGCACTTGGCACAAAAAGGGATGTTATTCAAAGGATTCTTAAAGGAGAGGAGGTTGGAACCCTTATCCTTCCAAAAAGGATAAAACTTAGTAGTAGGAAGCACTGGATTGCCTTTAATTTAAAGCCGAAAGGTGATCTAATAGTAGACGAGGGCGCTAAGAAGGCAATAGTTCAAGAGGGGAAAAGCCTTCTCCCTTCAGGTATTGTCAAGATAAGAGGGTCATTTGAGCGAGGGGATTCTGTAACATTGATTGGACCTAAAGGTAAAGAATTCGCTAGAGGGATCGTTAATTATAACTCAAAAGAACTTGATAAAATAAAAGGTTTAAAGACAGACGAGATTGAGAAATCCTTAGGATATAAATATTCAGATGAAGTAATCCATAGGGATGATTTAGTAGTTTTGTAATATATGGAAAGTATAAGAGATATTGCCAAAAAGGCTAAAGAGGTATCATACCAACTTTCGCGACTTTCTACAGAGACTAAAAATAAGGCGCTCTTTGAAATAGCCAAAGGGCTTGAGTCCAATAGGGAGATGCTAATTTCAGAAAATCTCAAGGATATAGATGAGGCCAAGAGGCATGAGAATATCTCACGAGCCATGATCGATCGGCTAAAATTAAACGAACAAACCATCCATGCAATGGCAGAAGGCCTTAGACAGGTTGCCTATCTTCCTGATCCTGTAGGTGAAATTGTAAAGATGTGGAGGAGACCAAATGGTCTAATGGTTGGAAGGATGAGGATCCCTATTGGCGTTATAGGAATGATATATGAGTCAAGGCCTAATGTAACTGCTGATGCCTCAGGGCTCTGTCTTAAATCAGGAAACAGTGTAATCCTCCGTGGAGGTCATGAGGCTTTTAATTCAAATGCTGCAATTGTTAAAATCATACAGGAATCCCTTGGTCGAGTCGGGATTCCAAAGGAGGCTGTCCAATTATTACCGCATAAGGATAGAGAGGCTGTTAAGGAGATGCTCCAGCTCGAAGATGAGATTGACCTCATCATTCCAAGAGGAGGTGAGGAGTTAATCCGTTTTGTTACACAAAACTCAAAAATTCCCATAATAAAACATTACAAAGGGGTCTGTCATATTTTTGTAGATGAGTCTGCTGACATTGATATGGCCATAAGAATATGCATAAATGCAAAGGTTCAGAAACCAGCTGTTTGTAATGCAATGGAGACCCTGCTCGTACATAAAAATATAGCAGAGGAGTTTTTACCAAAGATCTCAGAGGCCATGGAAAAAGAGGGTGTTGAACTCAGGGGCTGTCCAGCGACAAGAAAGATTATTCAAAATATAAAGGAGGCAGGAGAGGAGGATTGGTATCAGGAATATCTCGATCTTATCTTATCAATTAAGGTAGTTGATGGGATTGATGAAGCCATAACACATATATCGACTTATGGTTCTTCCCATACAGAGTCGATCATAACCTCAAATTATAGAAATGCCCAAAAATTTCTTAGAGAAGTGAATTCGTCTTGTGTATTGGTTAATGCATCAACAAGATTCAATGATGGTTATGAATTGGGTTTCGGTGCTGAAATAGGTATAAGTACATCTAAGCTTCATGCCTTTGGTCCGATGGGTCTCGAAGAGCTAACAACTACAAAGATAATTGTTTATGGAGAAGGACAGATCAGGAGTTAGTTTTTTATAAAATTTAAGATTGGCAGGAGATTTCGATATTAAAATAATAGAGAGAAGAAAGAAGATAGGATTATTTGGAGGAACCTTTAATCCCATTCATATAGGTCATCTAAGGGGGGCTGAAGAGATTCGTGAGGCCTTTAATCTCACGGTAATAATATTCATACCATCGTCAATTCCTCCACATAAAAGTCCTGATGAATTGATAGATGCCCGACACCGCTTCGAGATGGTAAAGAGGGCGATTTCAGAGAACCAGTATTTTTCTATAGATGATATTGAACTTAAAAGGCCTGGAAAGTCCTATTCAATCGACACCATTAATTATTATAAAAAGAAGTATGACGACCCCCTATATTTTATCCTTGGTGGAGATGCATTTGAAGAGATTGAGACATGGAAGGATTTCGAGAATCTTTTTTCACTGTGCAATTTTATTGTAATGACAAGACCAGGTGTAAAGAAGGAAGGCCTTATCCCTCCAGACTCACTAAAACATCTATTTAGATATGATAAAGAGAATCAAGCATGGAGGCACGAGTCTGGAAATATGTTATATTTCAAAGAGATTACATTTCTGGATATCTCTTCTACTAAGGTTCGTGAATTGATTGAAAAAGGTAAATCTATTAAATATTTAATCCCACCTCAGGTGGAGGAATATATAAACACCCATGGACTTTACAAGAAAGGTTAGAGTAATTATTTTTTTATTGTAATTTATTTTTTTTCTGTTATAATGTTTAACTTAAAAAATTTGGGAGGATATGGTTAAGGATTCAAAGAGAAAATCACTTCTCTGTATCAAGGCAGCAATAGAAAAGAAGGCACAGGATCCTATACTACTTGAAATGAAAGGGATTGTCTCCTTTACTGATTACTTTTTCCTTTGTAGTGGAAAATCTGACCGCCAGGTCCAAGCAATTGCACAGGCAATCGAGGAAACTATGAGAAAAGAGGGTTATCACCCAATTGGTCAGGAAGGGTTTAGAGAAGGTAGATGGATTCTCATGGATTATGACGACGTAGTTGTCCACATATTTCTTGAACCAGTAAGGAAATTTTATGACCTTGAAGGTCTTTGGATAGATGCCCCAAGGGTAGACTTTCAAAAAGGAGCAAACATTGGTTAAAAAAGAGACTGATTTAAAAAAGGAAGAATTTGAAAAAGGCCTTGATAAGAAGACCCTTGAAAAGTTTAAGAAGATACTTCTCAAGGAAAGGGAGCAGATTATTGGCGAGGTCAAACAGATTGACGAATCCTCTAAGGAGATCGGGCAAGATGGTATACAAGATATTGGAGACGAGGCTACAACCATTTATAACAAACAGCTTCTTCTAAGTCTTAATGAGAATGAGAGGATAAGACTTCAGGAGGTGGATGAAGCACTTGACCGCATTGAAAATGGTACATATGGTATCTGTGAAGAATGCGGGGGTCCTATAAGTATAAAGAGACTTGAAGTGAGACCTGTAGCCAAGTACTGCGTGCCTTGCCTGACAAAGCTGGAAAAAGGAAGATTATAAAATGTTAGTAAAGCTTTTTCTCACATTCCTATTCCTTGTAGTAGGTTTTTTTCTATGGCTCTCCTATGAGAATCCTAAACCCATAGAGTTTCAACTCTTTGGGAGGATATTCGAAACCGACCTTCCTGTTTTGATGGTTTCTTCCTTTGTGATTGGTGCAATACTGGTCTTTATTGGAACAATTATAAGAGATATTAGACACGCAGTCCAAAATTATAAGCAATCACGACAGATAAGGAAAGCGGAATCAGTAAAAGAGGAACTGAATCGGGGTATGGATTGTCTTATTAGGGGAAATCTTAAAAAGGCTAAAAACCATTTTATAGAGGCATTAAAAAAAGATCCGACACAGCTGGATACTTACATAAAGCTTTCTGAGATTGCTATCAAAGAAGGGGATAAGGATGAAGGGATTTACTGGCTTGAGAGGGCAAGGGTAATTGACATGAGGAATATAGAGATTATGATTCGGCAGGCAGAACTTTATCAAATGATGAAACGATACGACGAGGCCATTCATATCCTGAATGAGGCACTAAATATTGATGAGAATAATATCCAAACTTTAAGGAATTTAAGAAAGATTTACCACGAGGCCAAAAGATGGCAAGATGCCATTCGAGTCCAAAAGTCTATATTAAAATTAATAAAGGGTAAACAGATGGAGGAAGAAGAGACATTATTCCTCCTTGGATTAAAATACGAGTATGCTAAGGAACTACTTAAGCGTGGGGATAAGGAAAGCCTTGAAGAGGCTTTGAAAGAGGCAAAGGAGATTATAAAGGAGAGAAAGACCTTTCAACCAGGGTTTATCCTTCTTGGAGATATATATTTAAGAATGGGAAGGTGGGTCTCAGCAGGTAAGGTATGGGGAAAAAGCTTTAGCAGATTTAAATCCATAATATTCATTCTTAAATTAGAGGAACTTTATCTTAGCCGAGAAGACCCGAGCACATTGATCCGTATATACCAGAGGGCGATTAAACATAATCCTGACAATTGGGAGCTGAGATTCTTCTTTGCAAAACTCTGCTTGAAGCTCGAGATGCTTGATGAGGCACTTGAAGAGATTGAAGAAATAAGTCTTAAACTTAGAGATTTTCCAGCCATTCACAGGCTTTTAGCCGAGATCTATCTCCATAAAAAAGATTTTAATAGGGCAGCAAAAGAGTTCGAAAAGACATTTGAGTTAAGCGGAACTGCCTACATTCCATTTATATGTAGTTCATGTGAAAGAGAATCAAGGGAATGGATTGCATATTGTCCCCAGTGCGGAAAATGGGCGACATATCAAGTTAAAAGTGGTGAGAAACTCACTACTATTTCCATACCATCCTTACCTGAAGAGTCTCACATATTTTTTGGTAGTTAAAAAAAAGAGATCTTTATTAAAGAGATGTCTTTTACCGAAAGAATATTGGAATTTTTTTTACCCAATCAATGTCCCTGCTGTGATAGATTCTTAAGTGAGAATGAAAAAGGCATTTGTAAGGACTGTCTTTCTAGGATAAAATGGATTGAACCTCCTTTCTGCTCTATATGTGGTCTCCCCTTTCTTTCTCGCGATATTGAGAATCATCCTTGCAGCGATTGTATGAGTAAGAAAAGATATTTTACAATTGCAAGGTCAATAGGATTCTATGAGGGGACCCTTAGAATGGCAATCCATCAATGGAAATATGAAGGTAAAGATTCTTTAACCCCTTTTTTTGTAAAATGGATTAAAGAGGGACTTTATCGGTATTGGCCATCTCCTTTTTTTGATCTTATTATACCGGTTCCTCTACACAAATCACGTCTAAGACATCGGGGTTTTAATCAAGCGCTACTGCTTGTAAAGCAACTAAGTAAATTGACTGGTATACCATATGGGAAAAGGGTACTTATCAAAAAGAGACCATCAACACCCCAAGTCGATTTAGGTCTGGCCGAAAGGGAGAAAGTTTTAAAAGGAAGTTTTGATGTCGCTAAGAAGGAAGGTGTAGAAGGGAAAAGGATTCTTTTAATCGATGATGTTTATACCACAGGTGCTACAGTTAATGAGTGTTCAAAGGCCCTTATTCGCGAGGGGGCAAAAAGCGTTGATGTTTTAACCTTAGCCCATACAGTTAAGAATATATAGACTTAAAAATGAGAAAAAGAAAAAGGTTTTCACTTCTATGGATCTTTATACCTGTACTCCTTTTCTGTTTTCTTATAGGGGTATTGTTTTTCTATCTGATAGACCCCTCTCTTTATAAAAATATCCTTCAAGAAAGATTGAGTTCATCCTTAGGCAGAGAGGTTTACATAGGAAATGCAAAGTTAAATCTATTTAAAGGTTTCGGGATCGTTTTTGAGGATATTAGAATCAGAGATAGCTCCTTTATGTTTGATTTACTTCAATCTGAAAGGGTTCTACTTAGGCCCAGCTTGATTTCATTGCTTAAAAAGGAGATTCATTTTAAAGAGATAAATTTTGACCGACCAAAGATCAGAATCATTAAGTATAAAGATGGGAATTTAAATATTACGAAGATAAAAAAACAGAACGAAGAGCCCAAAAAGGATTGGTCTAAGACATTGTCTGGTCTTTTTGTAAGCTCAGTAACATTTCGGGATGGGGAGATAATATTTTTAGACGAAAGTATTGAAGGCAAATTCAAAACCGAGCTAAGTGCATTAAATCTCTATCTACATCCAAAATCATCTAATGATCTCGAGTTTAGATTAAAAGCAAAACTCTTACAGAAAAAAAAGCAAGGGGGTTTCTCCATCTCAGGAACGATTCAAAATACTGATGAGTTTGATTTAAAAAAGACTTATTCTGACCTAAAAATAGAACTTCAGGCATTGGATATCTCATATTTCTGGCCTTATCTTAAGAGATTCTTACCTTTTAGAGAATTTTCTGGAGATTTAGACCTAAGTCTAAGTTATCAAGGAAGAATCGATGGTCCATTCAATATCTCCTCTACGCTCAGACTAAAAGAACCTTTATTGGATTATCCTCAAGTATTTTTTTATACACTGAAACCGAGATGGCTAAATATCTCTTTCAATTTAAACTCTGATTTAAAAAATTTAATTATTCAAAGACTATCCCTCGAATTACCCGAATTTTCTATTAAGGCAAGTGGCAGGGTCTACTCATTTGGCTCAAAGGATATGGGGATAGAGGCTGAAGCCCAGAGTAATCTGTTCGACCTGTCAGGGGTGAAAAAGTACATTCCATTTAAAATCTTATCTCCACAGGTCTCAGATTCTATTTTCAGGGCTGAAGGTGAAGGTAAGGTCCAAATCGCCTCTGTTAGGCTTTCTGGGAAGATCCCTGAAATTGAACATTGCGATAGGCCAATTAATAAAGATGTGTTGTCAATAGAGTTGAAGTTAAATGGTGCTCGAGTAAAATTTCCATGGAACTTTCCCTCTCTTGAGGAGTTAAAAGGAGCACTTGTATTTAAAGAGGGAAACCTATATTTAAATGATATTGAAGGAAAGATTCTTAATTCTCGATTCGAAAGATTAAACGGGGCCTTTTATAATCTTTTAAATACCTCTATACTTTCACTTAAATCTGAGGGAATACTTAATATATCTGATCTGAGTTCCCTTAGAGGCTCAGCTTTATTAAGCCAGCCTCTACAAAAGGTTTTATCTAATATCAATATACTTTCAGGCAAGGCTGATTATCAAATTTCCTTAAGATGTTTACTTAAAGAACCCTTCGATATAGAGCATCGGGGAATATTTCTTCTTTCAAAACTAAGGATTAATCATCGTGATATCCCTTTTGATATAGATATCGATAAGGCAGCGATTGATCTTTCTAATAATGAGGTAAGAATTTCAGATGCAAAGGTAGGGTTTGGAGAATCATCATTTTTAATAAATGGGAAATGGAAGAAAGGGGAGAAATTTTCTCCATTTGAGTTTATTGGAAAAGGAAATTTAGATTTAAAAAAAGTTTCTAACCTCTTTCAGTCTTCCAT
>JBBIOI010000108.1:0-11525 GCA_037443425.1 Deltaproteobacteria bacterium | reverse complement strand
AAGAGAGGAATATGTGATATATATATATTTAAATTTGACAAAAGGTTCTATATAGTTTAGGAAAAAAACAATAATATTAAAAAATTCAAAAGTTCAAAAAATTTAGACTGATTATGTTTTTAAAATTTTCATTATATATCTCTTGGATTATTTTTATTCTAGGTCTTATCTATAAAATTTCAAATTGGTTTCGATATAAAATCGAAATCAATGGGGTTGACATTTCAACCTCAAAAAGATTTATTTATGCCCTTTCAGGAATCCTCAGAACAATCTTTAGTTTAAGATTTTTTACCCTTTTAAAGAGTTTTGTTCTGGATGTCATTATTCAATTTAGAATTTTGAGAGAAGATTCTATTCGCTGGGTTATGCATATATTTATCTATGGCGGTTTTATGCTCCTTCTCCTGATGCATGCTCTGGATAAATTGATTACTGTGAAATTATTTGACCATTATTATCCTACCCTCAATCCTTTTCTTTTTCTAAGAGACCTTTTCGGAATCATTGTCCTGATAGGAATAGCCATTGCCGTCTATAGAAGATTTTGCTTAAAGATCCCTCGTTTTAAAACGAATGCGATGGATCTCTATGCCATCATCCTTGTAGCCGTGATTATGCTTTCGGGTATCTTTTTAGAGGCCACCAAAATGGTTGCCTACTCCGATTATAAGAGGATGGTAGAGGAATATTCGGGTTTGAGTGATCAAGAAGAGCTGAGAGCTCTCGAAGCCTATTGGGTAAAGGAATTTAAGACGGTTTCTCCAAATCTCAAAGAACCTTTTGACGAGAAGCTGTTAACAAAGGGAAAGGAATTGCATCAATCGAGTTGTGGAGAATGTCATGCCAAATATTCATGGGCCTTTGCAGGATATGGAGTGGCCAATGTAATCAGTCCAATAGGGATTGAGATCGACCAGAATCGTTTACCTATTATTCTCTGGTATGTTCATGTGCTCGCTTGTTTTGTTGGGTTAGCATATCTTCCATTTAGCAAGATGCTTCATATCTTTTCGAGTGCTTTAAATCTTTTAGTAAACTCCGTTGCAGAAAAAGAGGGATTGAGTCAAGCCAACCAGCTCACACATAAAATTCTTGAATTAGATGCCTGTACACATTGTGGAACTTGTACTCTTCGATGTTCTGTGGCTCAGGTCTATGAAGATATTCAAAACATCCATATCC
Organism: Deltaproteobacteria bacterium; assembly: GCA_037443425.1. Lineage (GTDB taxonomy): Bacteria > Desulfobacterota > BSN033 > BSN033 > UBA1163 > JBBIOI01. The sequence continues at coordinate 10,340 of JBBIOI010000108.1, read as the reverse complement.
TACCATCTGAGAAGATATCTGCTATTCGCTCCTTGATCTTTAAAAAGAAGCTCAATGAAGAAGAGATTAAAAGATTACAAGAAGGAGTCTATCTCTGCACGAATTGCTACCGTTGTACTGTAGTCTGCCCAGTGGGAATCAATTTGCAGAAATTGTGGTTTACTGTGAGAGAAATTCTCCTCCAAAGAGGTATACCAGAATTTTCCATTCTATCCCCTTTATCTTTTTATCGTGGTTTGATGAGAGGAGAAATGGATCAAAATGATTACCAGAAGCCTTTGATCCAGGCGAGAGAGGCGATTTTAGATAAGTGCGATTTAATGAAGATGAAGGATAAGATATTACCCCTCACCCCGACTGGCAAGAGATTTCAAAGCGGACTAAATCTCTCTGCTCAGGCAAAGAATTTTTCGGTATGCTTTGGTTGTCAGACCTGCACGACGGTTTGCCCTGTTGTCAACAATTATGATAATCCCCAGGATGTATTGGGGCTCTTACCCCACCAGATTATGCATGCCGCCGGGCTGGGATTAAGAGATCTGGCCTTTGGTTCAAATATGCTCTGGGACTGTTTGACCTGTTATCAATGCCAGGAGCAATGTCCTCAAGGAGTGGCGGTAACGGATGTCCTTTATGAACTGAAGAATTTAGCCATTCAGTATGTGAAAGAAAAGAGATAGCGATGGAATTTTCATTCTTTATTGGCTGTCAAATTCCTGCTCGATTGAACCAATACGAATCTTCTGCCAGGGCTGTTTTGAAAAGACTGAATGTTGAATTGATTGATATTAAGGAATTCAATTGCTGCGGATATCCTCTGAGGAATATCGATTTCAAGGGTTTTTTAATCTCTTCAGCAAGAAACATTGCCTTAGCAGAAAAAAGAAATCTCGATATCCTAACATTATGTAAATGTTGTTTTGGAACACTGAAGAAGGCAGATTATATTTTAAAGGAATATCCTAATTTAAAAGATGAAGTAAACAAAACTCTTAAAAAAGAGGGACTTAAATACAATGGAAAGTCTGAAATCAAGCACCTAATCAAGGTTCTTTACCAAGATGTAGGTCTTGATAAGATCAAAGAGAAGATAGTGAAGATTTACAAAGATCTTCCAATAGCTACCCATTATGGTTGTCACTTATTAAGGCCAAGTAAAGTAGTTGGGTTCGATGATCCTATTAAGCCTCGATTATTCGATCAAATGGTCGAGATTACAGGTGCTGATAGTATAGAATGGAAAATGAAGCTGGAATGTTGTGGTGCTCCAATATGGGGGATCAATGATGAGTTATCAATGGATTTGACATACAAAAAATTGAGAGATGCAATGGACTCAGGGGCTGAATTTATATGCACAGCTTGTCCATATTGCCAAATTCAGTTTGATAAAATACAGAATTTGATCCTTTCCCAAAAGAGTTTAAACCATTCAATTCCATCAATTCTCTATACACAATTCCTTGGTCTATGTATGGGGATTGATTGGAAATTTCTCGGTTTGGAAATGAATGAAATTACAGTCATGGCAATAAAAGATAAATTACATGATATCAAATCAGAATTAAAAGAGGTAAATAATAAGAGATGAATCAAAATATAATCGGTTCAGTCATGGTGGTAGGTGGAGGAATTTCGGGAATGCAGGCCGCACTGGACCTGGCAAATTCTGGTTTCTATGTCTATCTCGTGGAGCGATCTTCCTCCATTGGTGGGGTAATGGCACAATTGGATAAAACTTTTCCCACCAATGATTGTTCTATGTGAATACTATCTCCTAAACTGGTCGAGGTCGGCCGGCACCTTAACATTGAAGTCTTAACCCTCTCGGAGGTCGTAAGTATTTCTGGAGAGGCTGGGAGATTTGAGGTCAAGGTGATCCAGCATCCTCGTTATGTGGATATGAGTAAGTGTATAGCCTGTGGTCTCTGTGCAGAGAAATGCCCCACCAAAGTAGACAATGAGTATGATGCAGGTCTTTCTAAAAGGAGATCAATCCATGTGAAATATGCCCAGGCGGTTCCTCTTAAATATGTTATTGATCCTATCCATTGTACCTTTCTTACAAAGGGAAAATGCAGGGTCTGTGAGAAGCTTTGTCCTGCTAAGGCAATTAATTTTGAAGACAAGGAGAAAGAATTAAATTTTAAGGTAGGAGCCATTATTGTTGCACCTGGATGTGAGGTTTACAATCCAGAATCTTATAATGTATATGGATATAAACTTTCGCCCAATATAGTAACAAGCCTTGAATTCGAGAGGATACTCTCAGCATCTGGTCCATTTGGTGGGCATCTCGTCAGACCTTCCGATAAAAAGGAACCAAAAAAGATAGCCTGGGTCCAATGTGTTGGTTCAAGAGATGTCCATGAAGGAGCAAAATCATACTGCTCAGCGGTATGCTGTACTTATGCTATAAAAGAAGCAATTGTTGCTAAAGAACATTCTAAGGATTCATTAGATACGGCCATCTTCTTTATTGATATGCGCACATACGGTAAAGATTTTGAAAGGTATTACAATCGGGCAAAAGATGATGTAAATGTACGTTTTATTAAATCACGAATTACTAACATTATTCCTATTAAGGAAACAGGAGATCTTCTCATTCGTTACACCGATGAGGCAGGAAGAAGAATTGAAGAGACCTTTGATATGGTAGTCTTATCTGTTGGTTTCAGTATTTCAAAATGGTCAATAGAGCTTTCTAAAAATCTGGGTATCCAACTTGATCCTTACTCCTTTGTTGAGACGAGTAGCTTTGAACCTGTTCAGACATCAAAACCAGGTATCTTTGTTTGCGGTTCATTCCAGGGCCCAAAGGATATTCCTACATCTGTTATTGAATCAAGTGCATCTGCTGCCGTGGTAGAAAGTATTTTAGCTGATGTCAGGGGAACCATGACTCGAACCAAGGTGGTCCCAAAAGAGATAGATGTAAGAGGTGATCCCCCTAGAATAGGAGTTTTTGTCTGTCACTGTGGAACAAATATTGGAGGCATTTTGAATGTCCCATCGATTGCCGAGTATGCGCGAACATTGCCAGGTGTTGTCCATGTTGAAGAGAATCTGTTTAGCTGTGCACAAGATACTCAAGAAAAGATTTCTAATGTGATCAAAGAAAAGAGATTAAATAGGGTGGTTATTGCTGCTTGTAGTCCTCTTACTCATGAACCTCTCTTCCAAGAAACACTGGTCAATGCTGGCGTAAATAAATATCTCTTTGAGATGGCTAACATTAGAAACCAATGTTCATGGGTTCATAGCAATGATAGAGAGATGGGTACAGAAAAGGCTAAAGAATTGGTTAGAATGGCTATCGCTAAGGTTTCCCTTTATGAACCTATGGAGGATCCTGAAATAATAATCAACCAGAATGCTATGGTTATTGGTGGAGGAATTTCTGGAATGATTGCTGCTAAGAATTTGGCAGAACAAGGATTCCATACATATTTAATTGAGAAGAGTAGTGTCTTGGGGGGGAATGGAAAAAATCTTTATCAAACCTGGAAAGGTGAAGATGTTCAGAAATACCTAAAAGAGCTAATAGAGAATGTCAAATCAAATCCTAAAATTGAAGTATACCTTAACACTGAGATAAAAAATGTTGAAGGGTTTGTGGGAAATTTCAAATCTACAATTAAAACTGGAGAAATGGAAAAGGTTTTAGAACACGGGGTTTCAATTATTGCTACGGGTGCTTCTGAGTTGAAACCTGATCAATTTCTTTATGGGAAAGAAAGCCGAGTTATAACTGGATTAGAGTTGGATAGGAAGTTTATTGAGGGAGATTCATCTTTGAAAGGAATAAGATCTGCAGTCTTCATTCAGTGTGTTGGATCGAGAATTAAAGAACGACCTTACTGCTCCAAGGTATGTTGTACCCATTCAATAAGAAATGCAATTAATCTGAAGGATATAAATCCTGATATGGATATCTATATTGTCTATCGAGATATTAGGACTTATGGATTAAGAGAGGATTTATATAGAGAGGCAAGGGGAAAAGGAGTCCTCTTTATACGTTATGATGACCAAAGAGAAATAAATGTGACAAAAGATGGGGAAGACCTTAAAGTTCGTTTCACATCTTATGTTCTTGGTCGTGAGATGGAGATTAAGCCAGATCTAATAATTCTTGCAACTGCCATAATTATGCCAAAAGAGAACCCTATTGCCAGGTTATTTAAGGTTCCTGTAAATATGGATGGGTTCTTTGTAGAGGCTCATGTAAAGCTTCGACCAATCGATTTTGCAACAGATGGAATATTTGTTTGCGGTCTTGCCCATTGCCCAAAACCCATAGATGAAGCTATCTCACAAGGTCTTGGAGCTGCTTCACGAGCTGTGACAATACTTTCAAAAGAAAAGATTTTAGGCAGTGCAGTAGTTGCCTGGATCAATCCTGAGACATGCGTGGGATGTATGGGATGTTTAAAGGTTTGCCCTTATGAAGCTATAAGATATATAGAGGATAGAAAGATTTGTGAAGTAAACGAGGCAATCTGTAAAGGGTGTGGAAACTGTGCTTCAACATGTCCATCAGCAAGTGTACAACTTCGGAGATTCACAAGCGCACAGATATATACTCAAATTGAGAAGGCATTAGTTGCATAGCATTCTAACTTATTTAAATAAGAGGGTAAATTATGTTAGTCGAGTTTCAACCAAAGATAATTGCTTTTCTTTGCACATGGTGAGCATATGCAGCAGCTGACCTGGCTGGGGTCAGTAGAATGCAATATCCGACATCTATTAGGACAATACGGGTCATGTGTGCAGGAACCATTTCACCCCATTATGTGCTGAAGGCACTTCAGATTGGTGCGGACGGTATCTTTGTTGCAGGCTGACGAATTGGAGAATGTCATTACCAGTGTGGTAATGTAATGGCAAAGAGAAGATTGACGCTACTAAGGAAGTTGCTCGAGTTTACGGGTATACACCCCGACCGTATTAGAATGAGATGGATATCTTCTGCGGAGGCTTTGGAGTTCGTTCACGAGATTTCAACATTTGTAGAAGATATAAAGAAGATTGGACCTAATCCCTTAAAGTCCAAGGAGGTGGCTTGAAAAGAAAATGAGCCAGAAGATTCAAGAATATGTTAAAAAATTATTTTCTGAGAAAAAGATTAAGGCCTTTTTAGGTTTAAAAAAGGAAAACGGTCATATAATGCCTCACCTTTTTTGTGATATTGAAGGACTTTCCAATTTATCCATCGGAGATTATCGTAGGCCAGGAGATGCACGTTATCCATTAAATCAGATTCTGATTCAACTGGCCATGAGATATCCTAAAGAAAAATTTGCTATCCTTGTTAGAGGTTGTGATGAAAGGGGACTGATAGAGCTCTTTAAATGGAATCAATTAAAAAAAGAGAATGTGATTCTTATTGGAGTGGGTTGTCCTGATGAACTTGCTAAGGCATGCGAGTGTGAAAAGCCTTATCCAGATAGTTTGATAGATGGTCCAAAAGGAGAGAAAGTAGAAAACCATAAACTTTCAGAAATCAACAAGATGAGGCTCGAAGAGCGATTAAAATTCTGGAAGAAAGAGTTTGACAAATGTATAAAGTGTCTCGGATGTCGAAATATCTGTCCTATGTGTTTCTGCAAGGAGTGTACATTAGAGGAGGTCAACCTGATCGATAAAGGAGAACTTCCACCATCCAATCCTTCATTTCATCTGGTTCGTGCCTTACACATGGCAGGTCGTTGTATTGATTGTGGTCTATGTGAAGAAGCGTGCCCAGCAAATATCCCTCTTAGAACATTATATAAAAAGGTAGCCGAAATTATGAATGAGGAGTTTGGCTATAAAACAGGATTCAATTTGGATGAGAAGTCTCCACTAAATATTATTGAAATAAAATAATTTAAATGATGAAATCACAAAAAGTTTTGAACATTTGATTTTAGAATTTATTTGGATATTTTTGATTAAAATTTGTTAAAATAAATTTTAAAAGGTCTGAAGGATTATAAAATTATGGAGTTTAGAACTGTTCTTACGACATGTCCTTATTGTGGGTGCGGTTGTGGATTGCTTTTAGAGGTTCTGGATGGGAAGGTAATAGGCACCCTCCCATCGAAGACTAGCCCAGTAAATGAAGGAAGACTATGTATAAAAGGCTGGACAGTACATGAATTTATTCATAGCCCAAGTCGATTGAATAAGCCATTGGTCAGAGAAGGTAATGAGATGAGGGAGGTTTCATGGGATGAGGCACTTGATTTTTCTGTGAGACGCCTTAAAGAGATCAAAGAAGAATATGGGCCGGATAGCATTGCTATTCTTACATCAGCAAAATGTACGAACGAAGAAAACTATCTTCTTCAGAAATTTACTCGGGCTGTCATTGGTACAAATAATATTGATCACTGTGCCCGCCTCTGACACTCATCTACGGTAGCCGGGCTGGCTGCTGTGTTTGGAAGCGGGGCAATGACCAATTCCATCGAAGAGATCGAAAGATCAGATTGTATCCTGATCATTGGTTCAAATACCTCTGTAGCCCATCCACTTATTGCCACACGAATCTTCCGTGCGAAAGCCAACGGGGCTAAGGTAATAGTTGTTGATCCCCGAAAGACTCCTATTACTCTTCAGGCGGACTTACACCTACAGCATAATCTCGGAACCGATGTAGCACTAATTAATGGGCTGATGCATATCATTCTGAAGAATGGATGGCAGGACCAGGCCTTTATTGATGAGCGCACAGAAAATTTTGATGAATTAAAGAAGGTAGTTGATAAGTATTTCCCTGAAAAGGTGTCAGAAATCACGGGGATACAAGTGGCTGATTTAGAGAAGGTAGCTCAGTACTACGCTAAGGCAGAACGTGCAAGTATTCTCTATACAATGGGTATTACTCAACACACAACAGGTGTCGATAATGTTAAATCCCTTGCAAATCTGGTTATGCTTACCGGAAATGTTGGAAAGGAATCGACAGGCCTCAATCCCTTACGTGGCCAAAATAATGTCCAAGGTGCCTGTGACATGGGAGGATTACCCAATGTTTACCCAGGTTACCAGCCTGTAACAGATCCTGCGATTCGTCAAAAATTTGAAGAGGCATGGGGGAGCAAACTTCCAGAAAAGGTGGGATTGACCGCTACTGAGATGTTTCCAGCCATTCTGGAAGGGAAAGTGAAGGGTATGATCATTATGGGTGAAAACCCTGTCCTAAGTGAAGCAGACAGTCATCATGTAGAAAAGGCATTAAAAGCACTCGATTTTTTATTAGTCATAGATATCTTTCCAACCCCAACTTCTGATCTTGCCCATGTTGTTTTACCTGGAGCCTCCTTTGCAGAAAAAGATGGAACTTTTACTAATACAGAGAGAAGGGTCCAGATGGTTAGGAAAGCAATTGAACCCCCTGGAGAGGCCAAACCCGATTGGAGAATTATTCAGGAGCTATCAAACCGTTTTGGATATACCATGGATTATGATTCTCCAGAGTTTATTATGGAGGAGATTGCTAAGCTCACTCCCTCTTATGGGGGTATAAATTATGAAAGACTTAAGGGTGATGGTTTACAGTGGCCCTGTCCCGATACTAAACACCCTGGGACAAAGTTCTTACATCAGGGACGCTTTACAAGAGGTAAAGGACTTTTTACACCAATCGACTATAAACCTCCAGCAGAGCTGCCTGATGAAGAATATCCATTTTATTTGACTACAGGAAGAATATATGTCCATTATCATACAGGAACTATGAGTAGAAATTCCCCTTCATTGGAGAGGGAGATTAATGAATGTTTTCTCGAGGTAAATCCTGAGGATGCATCTGAAATAGGAATTTCTGAAGGTGATCTGGTTTTGGTCGAATCGAGGAGAGGTTCTGTTTCAACAAAGGTAAAGATAGTTAAAAATATAGAGAGAAAGACTGTGTTTATGCCTTTTCATTTCTTTGAGAACAGAGCTAATATCTTAACTAATACTGCACTTGATCCGATTGCAAAGATTCCAGAATTTAAAGTATGTGCAGTAAGGCTTAAAAAGATAAAAAAAGATAATTAAAATTAATTTCTTTCCTCAGCTAATATTTTTCCTAAAAAAGATGATGAAGTAATAATTACACCGAGCCAGAAGATCCCTTTCTGGAAGCTGAAATGATCGGCAACCAAACCCAAAATTAGTGGGGTTAATCCCATTCCGAAGATCACACCTATTGAGAAGACAAGTCCTGTAACTGTTGAACGTTCCGAAATCGAAGTCAATTTTGAAATGGCCGAAAAGGCTGCTGGGAAATAGGCGATTGAAAAGGTGGCCTGAAGGATTAATGTTATCATAATAAATACTAAATTCGATGCAAACGATAGAAGCAGAGTACTCAATCCTGCCAGGAAGAGACTTAAGGAGATCATAGTCCTGTATCCAAAGTGGTCGGTTAGAAAACCGCTAATTATGGAGATAAAGAATCCCCCTATTCTTGAAATCCCGAACAACATATTTGCATAACCAAATTCAATACCTCTTTCTTCAATAAGATAAAGAGGAAGGATTGAGTAAAGACCTATAGAGGAGCCCGAAGCCATAATTGATAGTATTCCCATAATCCAAACAAGTCTATTTTTCAAAATATCTATATATCGAGTCCTTGATTGTGAGTATTCTTTATTCGGTTCAACTGAAACCTTCCAGAAAAAGATTGGCAGAACAAGACATATAACACCAAGGATTAAAAGAATGTTCCTCCAGCTAAGAAACTTAAGTCCAAAAGCAATAAGAATAGGGATGGAGAAGATTGAGAAACTTGCTGCGGAGTCATGAATTCCTATTACCTTTCCCCAGTGTCTTGATTCATAGATTTCCGTAAGAATTGGGATTATGGATGGTATATAAGTGCCTGTTGAAATACCGAGGAGAAAAAATAGTAGATGGAAAATGTGATAATTTTCTGTAAATCTGATCCATAGCATCACAATACCTATTCCAATATATCCAACTACAATAGTCTTTTTATATCCAAGATTTGAGGCAAATCGGCCAGATACTAACATGGATAAGGCAAAACCCAAAGAAAGTGAGCTAAAAAATCCACCAGCCTCAGCATGAGTTATAGAAAGACTATCCTTTATCAATGGAAGAAGAGGGGAAAAGCTTGCTCGAGTGGCATGATTGAGAAACCAGAGACACCAGAAGATGAAGAGGGGAAGGAATCTCATTTTATTACTTTACCCTTCTCAGCTCTGGGTGTCTCTTGGTTAACCCAGGAGTAGTCTTTTTTCCCTTGTTTCTTTTTAAAACATTTTCATTAAAGAGGGTGTTCTTTAGGCAAACAGCATTTATTAAACAGTAGATGATAACCGATTTTTCCCATTCCTTAGTCCCATCAAAATTTTCCATTCTAAGTCTATATTTTTCCCTCAAGTTCACAAGAGAAGCCTCATCAAAGGCTAAGATCTGTTCTGCTAATCTTTCAAGTGCCTTCTCCATAAAGGTTCTCCACTTAAAAATAATTTTATCTTATAAAATTTGTTATGGGAGGAGCCTCGAAAGTATTGTAAAGGGCATTAATGGCATCCTCCAATTGATCCATATTTATCAGACAAGAACAGCTCGAAATCGATGTACTTATTGCAAGTACCTTAATTCCAGCATTTCCGAGTGCATTAAACATCAAACCCGAAATCATAGGTTTTTCTCTAAAATGAGGACCAAAGACACTCAATATAGAAATATTCAGGTGATATGAAATCTCTTTTATCTCTGTTAAAGACTTAATCTCCTCAAGCACGCTTAATGCCAATTCAAGTTTATTTCTGTCAATGCAAAATGTAAGGTCCCCATCCCCCTTTATATCAAGATTATGAACAATAAACTCAAGGTTGATATTTCTTTTGCCTAATTCATGAAGTATGGTCCCTATATGGTCAATCCTTTTTGAAACTGAGTGAACATTTATTGTAGCTAACCCAGAATTTGCCATTATTCCACCAACTTTTATCTTTTCTTTGGATCCCATTTTCAAATTTCTTTAAACCCATTCCATCTCCCCAGAAGGGAGATGATTAAAGCGATGTAGTTTTTCATTTTGATGACATTATAGGATAAATATTGGATCTACATCAATATCCAAGTTTACACCCTTTCCTTTTAAAAGCGGTTTAAGTCTATCGGCCAATCCGAAAGCAAATTTGTGTAAAGATTTGGGGTCCTCTCCTTTTACAAGCATCTGCCATCGATATTTCCCCTTTATTTTAGCAAAAGGTGCCATGCTCGGGCCAAGAATCTCAATCCCTTTGGAGAAATCATTCTTCAACAAATCTTCCCCAATCTTTTCCATCTCTTTGGCCGCGAGCATAGTCTTTTTCTCACTA
>JBBIOI010000107.1:0-11752 GCA_037443425.1 Deltaproteobacteria bacterium | reverse complement strand
GTCTTGGCATTGCCACTTCTATTGTTGCAAGTGGACTCGGTGCCATGCCAATACTGCTTTTCGGAAGCCCTGAACAGAAGAGAAGGTACCTTCCAGATATAGCAAGGGGGAAAAAGCTTGCTGCCTTTGGCTTGACCGAGGCAGATGCTGGTAGCGATGCAAGTGCAATAAGGACGACTGCGGTAAAGAAAGGGGATGGATATGTTTTAAATGGGACAAAGCAATGGATAACCAATGGTGGCGAAGCAGAAGTATATACAATTATTGCAATGACCGATAAGACAAAAGGACCAAGGGGTGCAAGTGCATTCATAGTTGAAAAGGGCACACCAGGTTTTAGCTTTGGAAAAAAAGAAAAGAAGATGGGAATAAGGGCATCGGCTACAAGGGAACTTATATTTCAGGACTGCTTTATCCCAAAGGAGAACCTTATTGCTAAAGAAGGAATGGGATTTATCATCACAATGAAGACATTTGATAGAACAAGACCTGGCGTTGGAGCACAAGGGGTTGGATTAGCCCAGGGAGCCTTAGATGAGGCTGTTCGTTATGCACGGCAGAGAGAACAGTTTGGAAAGAAGATAATATCTTTTCAAGCCATCCAGCATTTACTTGCCGATATGGCAATCCAGGTAGAGGCTGCGAGGGCACTTGTGTATTCTGTTGCTCGATATATTGACCAATCGGACGATCCAAAGGATATTTCAAAGCTCTCTGGTATGGCTAAGGTCTATGCAAGCGATGTTGCAATGAAGGTTACTACAGATGCAGTTCAGATATTTGGTGGTTACGGATATATGAGGGAGTATCCTGTTGAGAAAATGATGCGGGATGCAAAGATTCTTCAGATTTATGAAGGTACAAATCAGATTCAAAGAAACATAATAGGATTAGAGTTAAGCAGAGAGTACGCAGGAAAGAGATGAATATGAAAAGGACAGCATTTATTTTCCCAGGTCAAGGTTCACAGTATATTGGAATGGGGAAGGAGTTATACGAAAATTTCAAAGTAGCAAAACAGATATTTGAGGAGGCTGATGATACACTTCAGTTTCCAATCACAAAGATATGTTTTGAAGGCCCTGATGATGATTTAAAGTTAACAGAAAATACCCAGCCCGCTATACTCACTGTAAGTATAGCAGCATTAAAGGTTTTAGAACAAGAAAAAGGTATTATACCAGAGCTTACAGCAGGTCATAGCCTTGGGGAGTATAGCGCACTTGTTGCTTCTGGAGCATTCTTATTTAGAGATTCGGTTAAGATTGTTAGACTACGCGGGAGATTTATGCAGGAGGCTGTCCCTGTTGGTGAGGGTGCAATGGCAGCTGTTTTAGGTATGGGAAGAGAGGAGGTCGAAAGGATTTGCCAGGAAGTTTCGCTCGGTGAAGTTCTCTCGCCTGCAAATTACAATTGTCCTGGTCAGATTACAATATCAGGACATATTAAGGCAGTTGAAAGGGCCATAGAAAGGGTTAAAAAAGAGGGGAAAAAAGCTGTTTTACTGCCTGTAAGTGCTCCCTTTCATTGTTCACTCATGAGACCTGCAGCAGAGCGTCTTGCAAAAGCATTGGAAGATATAACTGTAATGGAATTAAACATACCTGTGGTTACAAATGTGGAGGCAGATATAAATAGATCAAAAGAGAGGGTAAAACCCCTGCTTGTTTTACAGGTCTCAAGCCCGGTAAGATGGGAGGAATCTATGAGGAAGATGATAGATGAAGGGATTGAGAGGATGATTGAGATAGGACCAGGTAAGGTCCTTTCAGGATTGATGAAAAGGATAGATCAAAATATAGAAGTTTTAAATATCGAGGATGTAAAATCCCTTAAAATGATCTCTTAAGGGGGTGAAACGAGTGGAGCTTGACGGGAAGGTTGCATTAATAACAGGTGCTGCACAGGGCATAGGAAAGGCTATTGCATTGATACTTGCAAAGAATGGTGCAGATATTGTTGTTTCGGATATAAATCTTGAGAAGGCTCAAGAGACAAGCAGAGAGATTGAAGCTATAGGTCGAAGATCTATGGCTATAAAGGTAGATGTATCAAAATCTGAGGAAGTTGAACAGATGGTTGAAAAGATAATAAATGAATTTGGAAAGATCGATATACTTGTAAATAATGCTGGGATTACAAGAGATAAGTTGATCCTTAGAATGACAGAAGAAGACTGGGACGCAGTACTTAATGTAAATCTTAAAGGCACTTTTAATTGTACAAAAGCAGTTATAAGACATATGTCAAAGCAGAAAAGTGGAAAGATCGTAAATATCGCTTCAGTATCTGGCGAGATGGGAAATCCTGGCCAGGCAAATTATTCAGCCTCGAAGGCTGGTGTAATAGGCTTTACAAAGACAATTGCACGTGAGTTTGCTCAGAGAGGTATAAATGTAAATGCAATTGCACCTGGTTATATTGAAACACCAATGACAGATATCCTTCCGGAAAAGGTTAAAGAGGAATTAAAGAAGATGATTCCACTGGAGAGGTTAGGAAAACCAGAAGATGTAGCACAAGCAGTCCTCTTTCTTGTATCTGAAGCTTCAAGTTATATAACAGGACAGGTATTGAACGTAAATGGAGGTTTATATATGTGAGTTTGAGTTCGAAATTTCTAAATTTATAAAAAGGAGGTGATTCGATGGACATTGAAAAAAGGGTGAAAGAGATTATTGTTGAGCAACTGGGTGTTAATGAAAGTGAAGTTACACTTGAAGCTAAATTTGTTGATGATCTTGGTGCGGATTCGCTTGATTTGGTTGAGTTGGTTATGGCCCTGGAGGAAGAGTATAATATGGAGATCTCAGATGAGGATGCAGAAAAGATATTAACTGTAGGCGATGCGATAAGATATATCCAGGAACATATAGGGAGTAAATAACACCTCCCAAAAGATTATAATATCTCCGCTGACTAAATATAGTCAGATGGGAGGAGGTGAAGATTTTTGAGGAGAAGGGTTGTAGTAACTGGATTGGGTCTTGTGATTCCAACTGGAATAGGTGTTAAGACCGCCTGGGAAAATATTTGCCATGGTCGCTCAGGTATTGGACCTCTTACAAGATTCGACCCTAATGGATTTGAGACAAAGATAGCTGGTGAGGTTAAAGGATTTAACCCTGAAGATTATATAGAGAAAAAAGAGATCAAAAAAATGGATCTCTTTATTCAATATGCCCTGGCAGCCACAAAGGAGGCTATCGAGGATGCAGAATTAAAGATAACACCTGAAAATTCAGAGAGGATTGGTGTTATAGTTGGAACAGGATTGGGGGGCCTTCCAACCATTGAGAAATACCATAAGATCCTGCTGGAGAAGGGGCCTGGAAGGATATCCCCTTTCTTTATTCCAATGCTGATAGCCAATCTGGCCTCAGGGCAGATTGCAATCCAATTCGGGGTAAAGGGACCTAATATATGTGTTGTGACCGCCTGTGCCACCGGTGCCCATTGTATTGGGGATGCATTTCGTGCGATTTTATATGGTGATGCAGACGTAATCATTGCAGGTGGGACAGAGGCTAACATCACCCCTCTTACCATTGGAGGATTTAATGCCATGAAGGCCCTTTCCACGCGTAATGATGAACCTGAAAAGGCATGTCGGCCCTTTGAAAAGAATCGCGATGGATTTGTGGTTGCTGAAGGGGCAGGTGTTTTGATTTTAGAAGAATTGGGATTCGCAATGAGGAGGAATGCCAAGATATATGCAGAGCTTATAGGTTATGGATATACTGGTGATGCCTATCATATTACCGCTCCTCCTCCAGATGGTGATGGCGCAGCTCGATGTATGCTTATGGCTATAAGAGATGCTGGTCTGGCGCCAGAAGAGGTTGAATATATAAATGCCCATGGGACCTCAACTCCCCTTAATGATGTCACAGAGACTATTGCTATTAAAAGGGTATTTGGAGAATATGCCAAAAAGATTCCGATTAGTGCAACAAAGTCTATGACAGGTCATCTTTTGGGTGCTGCTGGAAGTACAGAGGCTATCCTTACAGTCTTATCTATAAGGGATGGAATACTTCCTCCAACAATAAATTATGAAGAACCTGATCCTGAATGTGACCTTGATTATGTCCCAAATGTTGCAAGAAAAAAAGATGTAAATATTGCTATTTCTAATGCATTTGGCTTTGGTGGAACGAATGCAACACTTGTTTTTAAAAAATTCTTAGGGTAAATCAATGCAAATCGGGATAGCATCTGATCATGGTGGTTTTGAATTAAAGGAGGAGATTAAGAGATATTTAAGGACAATTGGCATCGAACCAATAGATATGGGAACTTTCAGTGAAGATTCAGTTGATTATCCAGATTATGGTATACTTGTAGCAAAAAAAGTTTCAAACGGAGAATTGGAGAAAGGGATTCTTATATGTGGCACAGGTATCGGGATGTCGATCGTAGCAAATAAGTTTCGTGGAGTAAGGGCAGCTTTAGCAAATGACCTCTATTCAGCGCGATTTAGTCGAGAACATACAGATGCCAATATCTTAGTAATTGGAGGCAGGATAGTAGGAAAAGAACTTGCAAAAGAGATCGTTAAAACATGGCTAAATACCTCCTTTACTGAAGGGAGACATAGAAGGCGTCTGGAAAAGATAGAGGCCCTTGAAAAAGAAAATTTTAAATAATTTAAGATTTATAATTTCAGATTAAATCCTCATTGATGGCTCTTCCTTGAAAGAGAAAAAAGCGACTAAACTGACAAGGCCTTCTTGGGAAGAATATTTTATGGATATAACTCACCTTGTATCCAAGAGATCGACGTGTTTAAGGAGACAGGTAGGTGCCATTATTGTTAAGGATAAAAAAATCCTCACCACAGGATACAATGGGGCTCCTTCTAAGCTTAGGCACTGTCTTGATATTGGGTGCCTAAGAGAAAAGATGGGCATTCCCTCCGGTGAACGGCACGAGCTCTGCCGGGGTCTTCATGCTGAACAAAATGCAATTATACAGGCTGCTTATCACGGAGTAGAAATTAAAGGTGCAACACTTTACTGTACAAATCATCCATGTATAATATGTACAAAGATGATTATTAATGCAGGAATTAAAAGGGTTGTTTATGAGGAAGGATATGCTGACGAGTTAGCAAAAAAGATGTTAAAGGAGTCGGGCATTAAGGTTGAAAAATTTAGAAGAAAGTAAGATTTTTTCAATTAAGATCAAAAAGATATAAATTTCATGAAATGTCCTTTTTGTAACTATCCAGAAAGCAAGGTGGTAGATTCAAGGATTGCAAGAGACAAAGAGACAATAAGGCGAAGAAGAGAATGTCTTGATTGTCATAAGAGATTTACAACAACAGAAAGGGCTGAAGAGGCACTTCCCCTCGTGATTAAAAAGGATGGAAGGAGAGAGCCTTTCAACAGGGTTAAGATATTGAATGGTTTAAAAAAGGCATGTGAGAAGAGACCGATAAGTATAAATTTGATAGAAAAGATAGTAAATCGTATTGAGGCATATTTCCAAGAGAGGGGGGAAAGAGAGGTTAAAAGTTCTGAGATCGGTGAGAAGGTTATGCAAGAGCTTCACAAATTGGATGCAGTAGCTTATGTTAGATTTGCCTCTGTGTATAGACAGTTCAAAGACATACATGAATTTATGGACGAACTTAAGGAGCTCCTTGGAAACAAAGAAGAAAAAAAGAAATAATAAAGTATGGTTATAGATGATAGAATATGGATGAGGAGGGCTATTTCCCTTGCAGGTAAGGCAAGGGGAAGGACTTCTCCGAATCCAATGGTTGGTGCAGTTATTGTAAAAGATAACAAAGTGATTGGTGAAGGATATCATAAGAAGGCTGGAGAAGACCATGCAGAGGTTGTGGCAATAAAAAGGGCAGGGAATAATACAAAAGATTCTACCTTATATGTAAATCTAGAGCCATGTACTCACTATGGGAGAACTCCTCCATGTGTTTTGGCGATTATTGAGGCAGGTATAAAAAGGGCAGGGAATAATACAAAAGATTCTACCTTATATGTAAATCTAGAGCCATGTACTCACTATGGGAGAACTCCTCCATGTGTTTTGGCGATTATTGAGGCAGGTATAAAAAAGGTGGTAATAGGGGTTGAAGATCCTAACCCGCTTGTCAAAGGTGAAGGTATAAAAAGATTAAGAGAAGCAGGTATAGAGGTAAAAGTAGGGGTTCTTAAAGAGGAGTCTAAAAAGATTAACGAAGCCTTTTTTAAATTTATAACCAAAAAAGAGCCATTTGTTATCCTAAAGGTTGCATCAACACTGGATGGCAAAATTGCCACAAGTGATGGAGAATCAAAATGGATAACAGGCCAAAAGGCAAGAAAATTTGTTCATCATCTTAGAGATCAGGTCGATGCAGTACTGGTTGGAATAGGAACTATAATTAAGGATAATCCTTTTCTTACCGCAAGAATAAAGGGAGGTAAAGACCCTTTAAAAGTAATTCTTGATAGCAAGCTAAGAATCCCAGAGGATTCCAATGTGTTAAAGATAAACCCTGAAAAGACTATAATTGCAACAACAGAGTTTGCACCAAAAGATAAGATAGATAAGATTAAGGAGAGAGGGGCTAAAATTCTTTGCATTAAATCTAAGGATGGGAGAGTTGATCTTAGGGAGCTTCTTTCAGAATTGGGAAGGATGGAAATAGTTAGACTTTTGGTGGAAGGAGGCAGTAAAATTAATGGTGCCTTTTTTGATGAAGGTCTTATAGACAAGATAATTCTATTTATATCTCCAAAAATTATAGGGAATGAACAACCTTATGGGATTTTTAACGGTAATGGGGTAAGGACTCTACAAGAAGCAAAAATAATTAAGGACATAAAGTTTAAACGAATGGGAGAAGATATTTATATAGAAGGATATTTTAGTGCAGGATAATTTTATGTTTACAGGTATAATAGAAGATAAAGCAAGGGTTACAAAGGTTGAGTTTAGGGGTGATTCAAAAAGGATCTTTCTCGATTTGCCATATGATTTGACAGATGTTCAGCCAGGTGATAGTATTAATATAGATGGAGTTTGTCTTACTGTTACCGAAAAAATTGATAAGATAGTCTGTTTTGATCTATCTCCAGAAACTCTTGAGAGAACGGCGCTCGGTGATTTAAAAGAAGGCGATAAAGTTAATTTTGAAAGGGCATTAAGACTTTCAGATCGTTTAGGAGGACATATTGTTACTGGGCATATAGATGGAGTTGGCATTTTAATAGATAAAAGATGGGAAGGTAGATTTTTAAATTTAATTATAAAGATACCAGAGTCACTCACAAAATATGTGGTACCTAAAGGAGCAATTGCAATAGATGGAATAAGCCTCACAGTTAATGAGGTTCAGGGAAATGAGATTCGATTGGCTATCATACCCTTTACAATCCAGAAAACGACATTGGGAGATAAAGACATTGGAGATAAAGTTAATTTGGAAACCGATATATTGGCAAAATATGTTGAGAGTATATTAAGTAGTATAAAGGATGAAAATAAGAAGGGATTGACAATCTCCTTTTTAAAAGAACATGGATTTATAGAAAAGGGGTGAGGTTTATATGGTGAGCACTATTCCTGAGGCATTAGAAGATATAAGACAAGGTAAGATGGTGATACTCGTCGACGATGAAGATCGCGAAAATGAGGGTGACCTTACAATGGCTGCTGAGAAGGTTACACCTGAGGCGATAAATTTTATGGCAAAATATGGTAGAGGTCTGATCTGTCTCTCATTGACTGAAGAAAGGATAAATGAGCTCAGGCTTCCAATGATGGTTTCTGAAAATACCTCAAGGTTTCAAACCGCATTTACAATTTCAATCGATGCAAGAGTTGGTGTAACGACCGGTATTTCTGCTGCAGATAGGGCAAGGACTATCCTTACTGCAATAGATGATAATTGTAAGCCAGAGGACCTTGTTTCTCCTGGACATGTATTTCCACTTAAGGCCCGTAAGGGAGGAGTTTTGGTTAGGGCAGGACAGACAGAAGGTTCGGTAGACCTGGCCAGACTTGCAGGGCTCAAACCTGCTGGTGTCATCTGTGAGATCATGAACGATGATGGGACAATGGCTCGAATGCCTGATCTACAGATCTTTGCAAAAAAACATGGATTAAAAATTGTTACCATAGCTGATTTGATAAAATATAGATTAAGTATGGAAAGGCTGGTTCGCAGAGTTGCACAGGCCAAATTACCAACAAAATATGGAGGATTATTTACGGCAATTGCCTATGAAAATGATATTGATCCATATCACCATATTGCTCTTGTAAAAGGAGAGATTAAGCCCGATGAAGCGATTCTTGTTAGAGTGCATTCACAATGCCTGACAGGGGATGTTTTTGGATCAAAAAGATGTGATTGTGAAGACCAACTGCATGAAGCTATGGCAATGGTGGAGAGAGAAGGAAAGGGTGTTATCCTTTACATGAGACAGGAGGGAAGGGGGATTGGACTTGTAAATAAACTTAAGGCATATAGTCTTCAGGATATGGGAAAGGATACTGTTGAGGCTAATGAGGCACTCGGATTTCAAGCAGATATGAGAGATTATGGTGTTGGTGCCCAGATCTTGGTGGATTTAGGTGTAAGAAAGATCAGACTTATGACAAATAATCCCCGTAAGATTAAAGGATTGGAGGGATATGGCATCCAAGTGGTTGAAAGGGTACCTATTGAAACAAAACCTCATAAAGAGAATCTTGAATACCTGAAGGTAAAAGCCAAAAAGATGGGTCATTTGCTTTCTCTTAAGACAGGGGAGTAGTTTGAATTTAGGATGAGGAAAGGAGTTTAAGATGGGGAAGAACTTTGAAGGTAAATTAATCGCAAAGGGACTTAAATTTGGTATTGTTTTAAGCCGATTCAATAATTTTATTACAGAGCGACTCCTTGAAGGAGCTCTTGATGCACTCAGGCGTAGTGGTGCAGAAGAGGATGATTGGGACATTGTCCGTGTTCCGGGTGCATTTGAGATTCCACTGATTGCAAAAATGATGGCAGAGAGCAAAAAGTATGATGCCATCATATGCCTTGGTTCTGTTATAAGAGGGGCAACCCCCCATTTTGCTTATATTGCAACTGAAGTTACAAAGGGGATTGCACACCTCTCCTTAGAAAAAGAGATACCAATTTCATTTGGTGTTCTGATAACAGATAATATTGAACAAGCCATAGAAAGGGCAGGGACAAAGGTAGGAAACAAAGGATTTGATGCAGCCATGACTGCTATTGAGATGGCAAATCTTGCGAAAGAATTGAAGAAGGGTTAAAAATTGGGGAAAAGGAGGAGATCGAGGGAGTTTGCCCTCCAAATTCTTTTCCAGTTAGATATTACTAAAGAAGATCCGGTTAAGGCATTAAATTATTCAAAAGAATTTTTTTTAAAAAATAATATATACGATGATTTTACACAGAAATTAGTCTTTGGTGTATGTGAACATTATCAGGAGATTGATAATATTATTGAAAGATTTTCCGAAAATTGGCGCCTTGATCGGATGAGTGTGGTTGATAGGAATATCCTTCGTTTAGCAGTCTTTGAACTTCTTTATTGTGAAGATATCCCACCAAAAGTTACCTTGAATGAAGCTATAGATTTAGGGAAAAAATTTGGGACAGAAGATTCTGGTGCTTTTATAAACGGAATCCTTGATCGAATACAGAATGAATTTGTAAAAAAACCATTAAATCCAAATATAATTAGAGAAGATAATCGTACACAATAATAACCCTTTATGGAAATCATCGTTTCCCCAAATAAAGTAGATCTCCAGGAATGTGATTTTTTGGTATCTGGTTTCTTTTCAGATGAAAGACCTCTTAAAGGATCTGCAGGGTTGATTGACTGGAGACTCAATGGCAGGCTATCAAGACTTCTAAAAGAGAGAAAGATTACTGGTCAATGGAAAGAAGTAACTTTAATACCTACTCAAAGAAGGATACTTCCAAGGTTACTTCTTCTTTTTGGGCTTGGAGATTTGAGACAATACAGCTATCTCAAAGTAAGAGATATCTCAATACATATCCTAAGCACTATTAATAAGTTGAGGGTTTCAAATGTCTGTTTATCACTTCCCTATGATGAGGAGTATAATGTGGATTGCGGGAAGTTGGCTGAAGTTCTCATCGAAGGTGTCGGAGATTGGTTAGATAGAGATCAAACCCTTAATAGGAATGAATGGATTGAAAATCTTAAAGTCTTTTTTGCAGAAGGGAAAGAAAAGGTCTTAGAAATACTATTAGGAGTTCAAACTGCTAAATCAATATTAAAAGATCGTTTAGATATTAGGATATTGACTCCTTCAGATTTAGAAGGTTTCTAAAATGAGTTGATACCCTAAGGATAAAAAATCTCATATTTAATTATCAATTGATAGGATTTCCTGAAAATATTTTAGAGTTCTTCTTAGCCCTTCATTCCTACTAATTTTCGGCTCCCATCCAAGTATCTTTTTTGCCTTTGTAATATCAGGTCTTCTTACTTTTGGGTCATTTGGCGGTAAAGGGAGAAAGATTATTTTACTTTTACTTCGAGTAAGTTCAACGATCTCTTTTGCAAAGTCTAATATTGAAATCTCTTCAGGATTTCCTAAATTTATTGGTGTCACTTCATCAGAATAAAGCAGTTTTGCAATCCCTTCAATCATATCATCAACATAGCAAAAGCTTCTTGTCTGAGATCCATCTCCAAAGATGGTGATGTCTTCACCTTTTAAGGCCTGAACCATAAAAGTTGGTAATACCCTTCCATCATCTATTCTCATACGTGGACCATATGTATTAAAAATACGGGCAATCCTTGTATTTACTCCATGGGTTCTATGATAAGCCATGGTAATAGCCTCGGCAAACCTCTTTGCCTCATCATAAACCCCTCGAAGGGCTATAGGGTCAACATTTCCTGGATAAGATTCAGATTGTGGGTGCTCAAGTGGATCTCCATAAACCTCTGATGTAGAAGCAAGGAGAAACCTTGCTTTCTTCTCTTTTGCTAATCCAAGCGCTTTATGTGTCCCCAAAGAACCCACCTTCAAAGTCTGTATAGGATATTCGAGATAATCTTTTGGACTGGCAAGTGATGCAAAGTGTAGGATATTATCAAGTCTTCCCTCAACATAAAGATATTCAGTCACATCATATTTTATAAATTTAAATCTCTCATGACCTAAAAGATGGGCTATATTATCAATATTTCCTTTTTTAATAAGGTTATCCATACAGATTACTTCATGACCAAGATTTATAAAATAGTCGCAAAGATGAGAGCCTAAAAATCCCGCTCCTCCAGTAATTAATGTTCTCTCCATAAAATTCTCCTAAAATTTTGATCTTCTTTTTAACACATTAGACATTTTTTGTAAATTGATAATGTAACACACATTTATATGCCTGCGGTATACAGAAACGAAATCTCAAAAAAGTCATTGCGAGGTGAACCCGAAGAAATATCTTCCAAATTGTAATTTCGAGCAAACCAGACCTATGAAAAACAATTTAAAAATCTTTTCATAGGTTTTAAAGCCCACATTCCCAGTCTTTTCAGAATCACACATACTACTTTAAGCGAAGCGTGACAATCTCATTGCCTTCCCTTATCCTAAGGGGAGGTATGGAGGGGTTAATTAACGCATGACTTTTCAAGATCCCTTCCTAAAAATTTTGACAATTTTAATAAAATAAGATAAAAGATATTACTAAACTTATTCAAGTCTCGCAAGACTGAATAATTTTTTAGGAGGTCTAAAT
>JBBIOI010000106.1:0-11775 GCA_037443425.1 Deltaproteobacteria bacterium | reverse complement strand
GACTAAATTCGTAATTAATATAATAATATATATAAAAAATTTGTCAATAGTAAAAATTAAAAAATTCTTTTTCCAAGATTATTAAATACTTATATATCAACTTATTTTTACTCTATGAAATCTTTTTTTACCTGCCCTTAACTTTAATGAATTAGCTTTCAGATATTCGCTATCTAAATCTATTATCTCATCAAATCTTTCTATCCTCTTATTGTTTATATATGCCCCACCTTGTTCAATCAACCTTCTCGCCTCTGACCCAGAGCTACAAAGTTTTACCATCTCAAATAATTTAAATACTGGAATACCTTCTCTAAATTTATCTTTTGATATATATGTAGTTGGAATGGATTCTTCTTCAACCTCCTCATCTAAGAAAAATGCCCTTGAGGCATTCCTGGCCTTTTTAGCTTCTTCCTCTCCATGAACAATCTTTGTAGCTTCAAATGCTAAAACTTCCTTTGCTTTTCTTAAATCTGCTCCTTCTAATCTCCCTAATTCTTCAATTTCTTCCATTGAAAGAAAAGTAAAAAGACTTAAAAATCTTTTAACATCTCTATCATCAGTATTTATCCAAAACTGATAATATTCATAAGGAGATGTTCGATTTGGATCCAGCCATACAGCCCCTTTCTCTGTTTTACCCATCTTCTTACCATCAGCTGTCATAATTAACGGAAATGTTATTCCATAGGCCTGCTTCCCTTCCAATCGACGAATTAAATCTATTCCTGCAACAATATTACCCCACTGATCACTTCCTCCCATTTGAATTAAACAGTTATAGTGTTTAAATAGGTACCAGAAATCATACGCCTGAAGCAATTGATAATTAAATTCTATAAATGAAAGACCTGATTCCAAACGAATTCGTATTGACTCTGTTGCAAGCATACGATTAACGCTGAAATGAACACCTATATCCCTCAAAAATTCGATATAATTTAGTTTCGTAAGCCAATCAGCATTATTTAGAAGTAATGCCTTCCCTTCCGAAAAGTCTAAAAAAAGTGAAAACTGCTTTTTTTGGGCCTCCGCATTTCTATTAATCTCCTCATGTGTCAATATCTGTCTCATCTGATCTTTACCACTTGGATCTCCTACAAGACCAGTTCCTCCTCCAATTAAGGCAATCGGTCTGTGGCCAAATCTCTGCATATGGGCAAGTGCCATTAAGGGAACTAAGTTCCCAACATGGAAACTTGAAGCGGTAGGATCAAATCCTATATAACAGGTCACTTTATTTTTCAATAAATTCTTTATCTCTTCTTCGTCTGTAACCTGCTCAATAAAACCTCTTTTTTTTAATGTATCATAAACAGTTTTATTGGGTTGACTCATAGAAAATCCCATCCAAATTAAATTTTTTCATTCAATGGTATCTTTAGTCTTTTAATATCAATCGATCTTCCTGTCATTGAATCAATATCTACTATCACTCCTTGAAGTTCGATATCATCTGTTGCAACATCAAATTTCCATGGTATCTGGGTTAATAGTCTTTCTATTGCTATTTGTGTACGAATTCCGATCACTGAGTCAAGAGGCCCTGTCATTCCTACATCTGTAATATAGGCTGTACCTGCATTTAATATTTTTTCATCACATGTCTGCACATGAGTATGCGTTCCAAGAACAGCGCTTACCTTCCCATTTAAAAACCACCCCATTGCTGTTTTTTCAGAAGTAGCCTCTGCATGAAAATCAACAACTATGATATTTGTTTCCCTACTCAATACTTCAGCCTCTCTCTGACCTACACGAAATGGACAATCAAGATGTTTCATAAATACTCTTCCTTCAAGATTTATCACTGCAATCTTCTCTCCGTTCTTAGACCTGTAAATACCAACTCCTCTGCCTGGAACCTGACCAGGATAATTGGCAGGCCTCAAGATTCTTTCCTCTTCATTCAGAAAAGGAATAATCTCCTTTTTAGCCCAAATATGGTTACCAGATGTTAATACAGCTCTTCCGATCTTAAGAATCTCTGATGCAATTGCTGGGGTTATACCCATTCCTCCTGCTGCATTTTCTCCATTTGCAATAATAAATTCAATCTCGTAGTCTCTTGTAATCTTTTCTAAAAGATTAAACACTGCCTTTCTTCCAGGCCTCCCGATGATGTCTCCTATAAATAATAATCTCATAAACAGACCCTATCTTATATATAAATATTATTTTGCAAAATCAACTGCTCGCATCTCCCGAATAACAGTAACTTTGATCTGACCGGGATATGTTAACTCCTTCTCTATTTTACGAGCTATATCCCTGCAAAGGATAATTGAGTCTTCATCTGAAACCTTATCAGGCTGAACTATTATCCTTATCTCTCTTCCTGCCTGGATGGCATAAGACTTTTCAACACCTGGGAAAGATTGTGCTATTCTTTCTAAGTCTTCTAAACGTTTCACATAGGTCTCAAGCATTTCTCGTCTTGCTCCAGGTCTTGCACCTGAAAGTGCATCTGCAGCGGCTAATAACACATCAAGAACAGTTTCAGGTTTCTCCTCCTCATGATGGGAAGCAATGGCATGTACAATAATTGGATGTTCTCCATACTTTCTTGCCAATTCTGCCCCTATCCTCCCATGAGAGCCTTCTACCTCATGGTCAACTGCCTTACCTATATCATGCAAAAGACCCGCCCTTTTAGCCTGTTTCACATTTAACCCAAGCTCTGCTGCCATAATTCCACAAAGAAACGCCACTTCTATGGAATGTTGATATACATTTTGTGCAAAACTTGTCCTATATTTTAGTTTACCAATTAACCTCACTAATTCTGGATGTATACCATGAACCCCGACATCAAAAGTCGCCTGTTCCCCAGCCTCTCGTATTGATGCCTCAACCTCCTGTTCTACTTTCTGAACAATCTCCTCAATGCGGGCAGGATGAATTCTACCATCACTAATTAATCTTTCAAGCGCAATACGAGCAATCTCCCTTCGAATTGGATTGAAACCCGATAATATTACAGCCTCAGGGGTATCATCTATAATAAGATCAACCCCAGTGGCGGCCTCAAGTGCACGAATATTACGGCCTTCCCTACCAATTATACGACCTTTCATTTCTTCATTTGGTAAACTTACTACTGATACAGTTTTTTCAGCCACATAATCTCCAGCATATCTCTGAATGGCTAAACTTATAATCTCCTTTGCCTTTTTATCAGCAGTCTCTCTTAATTCTTCTTCAATCCTTTTAATCCTTTTTGCAGCATCGTGTTTCGCCTCTTCCTCCATCGACTCTATTAACAGACGTCTTGCTTCCTCCTGAGTCATCTTAGCTATATTTTCCAACTGTATCCTTTGCCTCTCAACCAACAGGGTCAATTCCTTCTCTTGCTCCTGAATCTTTTTCTCTTGTTGAGCTAAATTTCTCTCTCTTTTAACAATCTCTCCTTCTTTTGCTTCAAGAATTTCTATCTTTTTATCGAGGTTTGACTCTCTTTGGGCAATTCTCCTCTCGAGGTTCTGTAATTCCTGTCTCTTCTCATTAATCTCTTTTTCAAATTCTGCCCTCTCTTGATAAAGTTTATCCTTTGCCTGAAGAAGTGCCTCTTTTTTGATTATCTCAGCCTTATTCTCCGCCTCTTCAATAATACGCTTTGCAACCTCTTTTGCCGAAGAAATCTTTGCTTCATAGAACCTCTTCCTTATGAGGTAACCAACCACACAACCAAGAACTGTACATATAGAAATAGTAATTATGTATAATCCAATAGTGATCTCCAAGGATGTTTCACCTCCTTTTTGGTAAGGCCTATTCAATAACTTAGGAAATATTAAAAACAAAACTTTATCTTTTCGAGTAATGAACTTAAATACTTTTAGTTATTGAATAGCCTCTTGATTTAAATTATCTTTGAGGGGAAGAGAGAATTTAAATAATACAGGATTGATGGGGATATTTTGATAGCCTGTTAATTAAATTTCTAATATCTTTAAATAAATACTCATTATGCTTCATCTCTTCTATATTTTCAGATCCTACTAATTTAGAAATTGATACCTTTTTTTCTAAAAGTAGGATCTCAATTATAGTCGCAATGATTAGGGCTATCAATACATTACTGCCCCACATATCCCCGATCTTTTCTATCTCTTCCTCTCATCTATATATTTTGAACTTATCATTATTAAAAAACCAGATTATCCTTCTCCCTTTCTTCTATTTTTTTCTCAATCTTTTCGGCTAAATCCTTCGATTTTGTCTCAATTTCTTTTATTATTGAAATCCTCTCCTCTCTTTCTTTCAATAGATCATCCGCAATATTCAATGCTGTCAGTATTGCTATGTTTAATGTTGAAACACTCTTTGTTTTCTTTAAAATCTCCTCCATCTTCTTATTTACATAATCAGCAACTGCCCTTATATGCTCCTCATCGGCATCACTTTTTACAGAAAAGGTCTGTCCAAAAACCTTTATCTCGACTGTCTTTTCCATCCCCATATATTAATTATTATAAAGATTAAATATCAATACTACTTAGTCTATTTAAAAGTTGATCAATCCTTATCTTTACTTTCTCCCTGTCCTGGTTTATAGATTCGAGTTTCTTTTCAAGTTGGAAAACCTTCTCTTTTTCTACCTTCAATTCATTTAATAACTCATCCCTCTCTTTTTTGAGCTCTTGGTATTTCAACAATAAATAATTGATCTTCTCTTCAAGATCCCCTAACAACCCTTTTTCTTCCTCTTTATCATCCATTTTTAAATTTTTATCCAATATTATTTCTGAATTCATAAAATGTCAACCCTCAATTTTTATTTTTCACCATATTTAATAGATAGGCATTAATAAATTCATCTATGTCACCATCCATCACTCGATCAACATCATGGACCACTATGTTTGTTCGATGGTCTTTAACCATTTTGTATGGATGCATAACATAGGATCGAATCTGGCTTCCCCATGCTATCTCTTTCTTTTCGCTCTGCAAGGATTGGAGTTTTTCCTCCTTCTCCTTCATCTCCCTTTCGTAGAGCCTTGCCTTTAATATCTTTAAGGCAGTAGCCTTATTTTTATGCTGTGAGCGTTCATTCTGACACTGAACCACAATGCCTGTTGGTAAATGGGTAATCCTAACTGCTGAATCTGTCTTATTAACATGCTGACCTCCAGCTCCACTCGATCTAAAGGTATCAATCCTTAAATCCTTTTCATCTATCTCAATCACTATATCGTCTGGAATTTCAGGAATAACAGATACCGAGGCAAATGATGTATGCCGTCTTGCCCCAGCATCAAAAGGTGAGATTCGAACAAGACGGTGTATTCCAGACTCAGACTTCAGGTAACCATAAGCATAAGCCCCATTTACCGTAAATGTCACATTCTTTATACCAGCTTCTTCACCTTGTAAAATATCAATAATCTGAGTTTGATATCCCCTTTTTTCTGCCCATCTCAAATACATCCTTAAAAGCATCTCAGCCCAATCCTGTGCCTCAGTCCCTCCTGCCCCTGCATTTATACTGACAATGGCATTACTTGAGTCATGCTCCCCTCCTAACATTTTCTTCAATGTCATCTGTTTGATTGCCTCTTCAGTTTGATTAATCCTTTCAAGTAATTCATTCGCCTCACTCTCATCGCACTGCTCCTCAATCAATTGCAGTAGAATCTCCATCTCTTCTAAGGCCTTCTTTTCCTTTTCCCAATTCGAAACCTCTTCAAGCAAAAGGGCACGCTCCTTCAAGACTTTTTGTGCCTTTCCATCTGTTTCCCAAAAGCCTGGTTCTGCCATCATCTTACTTATCTCATCAAGCCTTTTTGTCTTAGCATCAATGTCAAAGGTGGCCCCGAAGTATATTCAATCTGTTATTCAACTCATCTAAACGTTCTTTAATACTTGTAAGCATTAAAACCACCTTCTTTCATTAATTTAATAATTTAAATAACATAAATTTGAAAAAATATAAATATCAAATCATAATTTATTGAAATAAAAAAACTTTTAAGCAATTTTTAATATCTTTTCCAACTCCTCTCCAATGACTGCTGGATTTTTAACAACATGAACCCCTGCCATTTCCAGTGCCTCCATCTTATCTTTTGCAGTCCCTTTACCTCCTGCAATTATTGCGCCAGCATGTCCCATCCTTTTTTCTGGAGGAGCAGTGACCCCGGCAATAAATGCCAGAACCGGCTTTTTTATCCTCTCCTTTATGAATTCGGCTGCCTCCTCTTCTGCTTTGCCCCCAATTTCACCAATCATAATCATTGCTTCAGTATCTTCATCCTTTTCAAACATCTCTAAAAGGTCTATAAAATTCAGCCCAATAATCTGATCTCCCCCTATCCCTACACAGGTTGATTGACCAATCCCCCTTTTTGTTAATTGATTAACAACCTCATAGGTAAGTGTACCACTTCGAGACATAATGCCAATTGGTCCCTTTTTATGTATATAACCTGCCATTACACCTATCTTACACTTTCCCGGTGAAATGATTCCAGGGGTATTGGGACCTATCAACTTTGATTCCCTATCCTTTAGATATCTCTTCACTAACATCATATCCATTGTGGGTATGCCCTCTGTTAGGCAAACAATCAAGGAGATCCCGGCGTCTGAAGCCTCCATTATAGCATCAGCAGCAAATCTTGGGGGGACAAATATAATCGTAGCATCTGGATTGGTCTTTTTTACAGCCTCCTCAACCGTGTTAAATACAGGGATACCCTCAACAAATTGACCTCCCCTGCCAGGTGTAACCCCTCCTACGATCTTGGTTCCGTATTCAATCATCTGTTTTGTGTGAAACATACCCTCTTTGCCTGTAATCCCCTGAACAATCACACGAGTATTTTCATCAACCAAAATACTCATAAATTCCTCCTTAATAGACTATCTCTCACCCTTTTCCAATATGTCTGGTTTTAACTAACTTTTTAGTACCTCTATGACCTTTTTTGCCCCTTCTTCCATTGTTTGGGTGATTATAAAATTTATTCCTGATTCTCTAAGGATTCTTCTTCCTTCTTCAACATTTGTACCTTCCAATCTAATCACGATTGGCAACTGTATTTTTATTTCAGAGAGGGCCTCAATAACACCCCTTGCAATCGTATCACACCTCATAATCCCTCCAAATATATTAATAAACACAACCTTTACATCCTTATCCGCTGTAAGGATCTTAAAACCATTCTTTACCATCTCAACACTTGCCCCTCCACCTACATCGAGAAAGTTTGCTGGCTCTTTGCCTAAAAATTTGATCAAATCCATAGTTGCCATAGCAAGACCAGCACCATTTACCATACATCCAACATTTCCACTTAATTTTATATAGCTAAGGTTATATTTAGAGGCCTCGACTTCAAGGGGTGACTCCTCCTCTTGATCTCTTAGGGTGGCTATATCCTTATGCCTGAAAAGTCCATTATCGTCAAAATTTATCTTTGCATCGATGGCTATAAAATCTCCATCCTTAGTCTTTGCCAGTGGGTTTATTTCAACAAGTAAGCAGTCTTTCTCACAAAAGATTCTATAGAGATTCATTATGATTCTTTTCATCTTTTCTATTTGTTGCTGTGGTAAATCGAGTTTGTAAGCAATCTTATTGACCTGAAAATCTCTTAACCCTATTAGAGGGTCTACCCATTCCATTATCATCTTTTCAGGGGTTTCACTTGCAACCTTCTCTATTTCTATCCCACCTTCTCTTGTTGCAATGATAAGAGGACAGGCCTTGGATCGATCAATAACAACTCCAAGATAAAGTTCTTCATCAATATCAACCCCCTCTTCAATCAAAACCTTTTTAACAACCCTACCCTCAGGTCCTGTCTGGTCGGTTATAAGTACCTTATTAAGGATTTCATTAGTAGCATCCTCTACCTCCTCTGGTGTATTCACTATCTTTATCCCACCACCCTTTCCTCTGCCTCCTGCATGAATCTGCGCTTTAATCACAATGCTTTTTGCACCAATCTCTTTGGCAAATCTTTTTGCATCCTCAGCATCACGAACCATCTTCCCTTTAGGGACTGAAATCCCATACTCCTTAAGGATCTCTTTTGCTTGATATTCATGAATCCTCATCCTTTAACCCCCATTAAAATTATATCTAAATCAAAAATTGAAACTGCAATATTATAACGGATTTCAAAAATATAAGGAAGGCCTGAGAGGATCAGACCTTCCTTAAAGTATAATTCTTCAAAAAGGATTTATCTGAGAGTACCAACATAGTGGGAGGTAAGTTGACGCTCTTTTACAGCTGGATTTGTATAATCAGGAAGAAGCATGGGGGAAACTCTTTTGGTAACTATTCCTGCTTCCTCTAATTCTTTATTATATCTTCTCACATGATCCAATGTTAATCTTCCATCTTTTGCCTTCTCTTTCGCATATATGGCTGCACTTATGCCTGCAATCCTACCAAAGACACAAACATCCAATAATGAATTACCCATTAATCGATTCTCACCATGAACACCACCTGTGACTTCTCCTGCAGCAAAGAATCCTGGCAGGGATGTTTCACAGCGGCTATTATATTCTAAACCTCCGTTCTGATAGTGAAGGGTTGGATATACGAGCATCGGTTCTTTAGTTATATCTATTCCAAATCTTTTAAATAAAAGATACTTCCCTGGAAATTCTTTTCTTATTGTACCTTCACCCAATAAAATATCTATCATTGGAGAATCTAACCAGACCCCCACCTTTCCTGTAGGTGTTGGGATACCTTTTTTTCTTTCGAGGCATTCCCTAATAAAAGCGGCTGATTCAACATCACGAGGTTCACGCTCATTGACAAACTGTTCGCCATCTATATTAAGGACATTTGCCCCTGCTCCTCTAAATTTTTCAGTTATCAGTAGCCCTTCAGCCTGCTCTGGAAAAACTGCTCCTGTAGGATGATACTGGACTGTGTGTAAGAAACATAATTTAACGCCAGCTCGATAACCCATTACAAGCCCATCTCCTGTAGCCCCATAGTGATTTGTAGTCATATAGCCCTGGATATGAAGCCTTCCTGAACCACCTGTAGCCATAATCACAGCTTTTGCTTTGACAATAAAATATTCTTCAGTCTCAAGGTTATAGAGTATCGCCCCTGCGCAGTGTCCATGCTCATTTAAAACAAGCTCCACTGCAGGTGAAAATTCGATCACCTTAATATCCTCTGCCCTATTTCGGGCCTCATCTCTAAGTGTCCTCATTATCTCGGCTCCAGTAATATCTGCAGCATAATGCATCCGTTTCCTACATGTCCCTCCACCATGAAGTGATTTCAGCCTTCCGTCTGGAAATTTTGTAAACATACAGCCAAGGCCTTCCAAGCCACTGAAGTACTTGGGTGCCTCTGTAACCAAGGTGTAAACAAGTTCAGGGACATTTTTAAAATGACCACCACCTATAACATCTAAATAATGATAATAGGGTGAATCCTTTTCCTCCTTAGAAGCAGCTTGAATACCTCCCTCTGCCATCATGGTATTTGCATCCCCATGTCTAAGTTTTGTGGCAATAATCACCTTCGCCCCATGCTCTTGAGCGGTTAATGCAGCAGCAGTCCCCGCACCTCCACCTCCAATAATAAGTACATCTGTTTCATATGCTATCTTTGAAAGATCTACAAGGTCCGGATCAACACGACTTTTAGCCTCAAGAAGGTCTACATACTCATGGGGGATCGAATATCCTTTGTTTGGGCCGACCCGAATCTCTCTCCTTGTGCCTTCTATGAAATCAGGATGAAATTTCTTAAGTATCTCTTCCCTTTCTTTTAATGAAAGAAGTGGAAATTCTTCACCCCTTCTCTTTTTTTCTACTCTTATATGTCTCGTCGCTTCCACCCTTTTTATAAGTTCTTTTAATTCATTTGTATAAGGCATATTCCCTCCATAATTTTTTGATTAAAGATGAGATTTATCTTTTGGAGTCCAGTATTCATCGGCCTGATCTGGTTCAATCTCCCTTGCTGTATAAAGCCTCTTTAGTGTCTCCTCATCTGTATCCATCAACTCCCTAAGCATGCTCTCATATCTTCCTTCCTCGATTCTCTTTACCATTGATGCCAAATGTTCTGCTTTCGGTGCTATATATTTCCCATAAAGCCTCCTGCCTAATATGGCAATATTATATTGGCATATCTCGGCTGGACAGCGGGCTGTGCAGAGTCCACACATAATACAATCAAATGAAAGCTCTGCAAGTCTGGCTATATCTCCTCTCATTGCTGCTGCTATATAATCCATCACCTCGATTTCCATTGGACACGATTTTGTACAAGTATTACACTGTAAACATCTCAAAAGCTCTGGATAGTATTTTACAAGTGTCTCTATCGAAGGTTTTATCTTCTCTATATCATATATACTTTTAGGCGCAGGAAAGAAAGGAATCTGTGTAAGGTACATATTTGGCTGAACCAGGGTCTGACAGGCCAATCCAACCTCAATCTTATAACTCCCGGGAAATCGATATACTGTTCCACATGCACCACATATCCCACCTCTACAACCACATCCCCTGATCAACTGATATCCAGCATATTCCATAGCCTTCTGTATTGTAAGTGTTGAAGGAACTTCGTACCTTTTCCCCATAATAAAAATGGGAATCAATTCTTCCTTCCTATCCACTTTCTCTTCCATATACATCCTCCCAATATCAATGATGATTTTATCTTTTTTTCTATTTAAATAATAAAATACCCTTTAAATGGCCCCAGACTCTATCTTTAACTCATCCTCCTTAAAAGTTGCCACTGGAGGAACTTCATTAATATCTCTTCCAGGAATATATTGAAACATCTTCTGTATCCTATCGCCAACACTCCTGAAAAGTGCTGTAACAGGCAGACGGCTTGGACAGGCACTCTCGCACAGTCCACATCCAACACATGATGTAACCATATGGGCCATTCTTATAAGATGGAAGATGAGTGTGTCGGTTGGCATTCTAATACCACCTTTTCTATCTGCCCATCTTAAGAATTGATCTCCATCATGTTCAAAGATCGATGTCCTAAAAACACACTCCTTGCAATAACAGATTGGACATGCCACCATACAGTTATGACATCTGATACATGTTGAAAAAACATCAAGAAATGACTGAAGGTCCTTTACTACCTCTTTAAATTCTCTAAATATTTTGTCACGCATTTCAATCTTTTGAGAAATAATCCTTTTTAATACATCTCCTCTTTCTGCTGGTTCTTCGCTTTTTTGAAGAGGAATCCCCTTTTTCTCAAACTCTTCTTCAATTCTATCACTCAGCTCCAGACCAATCTCATTCTCCAAAGAATAACCAAATAGCTTGATAATGATATCTGCTTTTGGAACTGGGTATTCACACATCTGACATGCATTTCTAAAGTTGTATCCATCGGGTGGATATACCTTTCCTTTTTCCATACCTTTTATCAATGCCTTCCTTAACTCAGCCCAACTCTTACCCTCCTTCACCATCTTGGCAAAATCTATTACTTCAAATGTACCAGGACAATCTATTCCAATAAGATAAAGATTTTCAATTTTTATCTGTAAAAATTTTATTAATTCAACTACTGCCCTTATTTCACATTGCCTTAGGACAGCACCAACCTTTTTACCTAAATTTTTAATAGAAAGGTTCGACAATATCCTTGCAGACTGAACAGGCATTGTTGGAGAAAGAACCTCTATCCCGTCAAGTTGTGATGCATTCCGGATTAAGGTTTGAACAAAACCATCACCTGTTGGAAGAGGGCGCGGGATAAGAAGGGCCTCAACTATGCCCTTTTCTAATATC
>JBBIOI010000105.1:0-12096 GCA_037443425.1 Deltaproteobacteria bacterium | reverse complement strand
GAAAGATAAGCAAATCCTAAAAATCCGATAAGACCCATTCCAACCCCGATATGCATACCAGAGAAGAGAAGTATTATGAGAATAACAATTCCTACAATTCCAGTCTCAACAGGACTCATCTTTCAGCCACCTTATCTATATATCTCAGAAGATCCCTCAGGATTATAATACAGAAAATACCGATTCCAAGGGCTACAAAGAAAACAAAAGGATAAACGGGGATAAGAAGGACTGCTGATGTTAGTTTAGAATCAAACTGCTCTTTAATAAATTTTATATTCTGCCATGTAATTAAGATGAACAATCCTAAAGATAGAAAAGATGTAAATACACCGAGAATATTTTGAATCCTTTTTGAGAAACGTGTAATTAAAAGGTCAACACTTACATGGCCCTCAACATAAGCACAGTATGCAATACCAAAAGGTACAACGATAGCCATCATAAATTGAGTAAGTTCATAAGCACCAGGGACAGGCCTATTAAAGATATACCGCAGTATTACATCAGTTGCGGTCAAAAACATCATTGCCCCAAGAACAACCATTCCGATTATAAGCAGACCCTTAGAGATATAGTAAGTAATAGCGTTTATAAGGCCTTTTTCTTTCAAATCCCTCATCTTACCTCTTTATCAATTTCGTGTAAAAAAAGTGAGGGAAAAAGCTCCCCTCACTTTTTTAATAAAAGATTGAAAAATTTATTACTTATTTCGATAATAACTCAAGGGTAGTATCAAGAATCTTCTGAGCCTCTTTAAGACCTTTTGCCTCCATCTTCTTTACCCATTCTTTCCATAAAGGCTCACCTGCGACCTTTCTCCATCTTGCGACTTCATCAGGTGGAACCACATATTTAACCATTTCATAGCCGCCTTTTTTAATCATCTCCTCAACGCCCTTTTCAGCAGTATCAAAGAAATTACGTCCCCAGAATTTAGAACCTTCAAGCCCACTCACACTCATGATGGCTGCCTGAATATCCTTGGGGAGGCTTTCCCATTTCTGTTTATTAAAAGCCATGGAGAAGTAAACAGCAGAAAGTGGCACTATTGTGTAATATTTAACAACTTCGTAAAGCCTAAACCCATGAATTGCCTCCCATGGAGTTCCCATGCCATCAATTACTCCCTTCTGGAGTGCAATATAATTTTCAGGCATTGGGATAAGCATTGGAACTGCTCCAAGGGCCTTCATCTGATCTGTTGGCGGTCCTCCAGTAACCCTTATCTTCATTCCTCTAAGGTCTTCCATTGTCTTTACCTGTTTCTTTGTTGTAATTAAGAAGTATGGATGGCTTGTCCAGAGCATAAGTATATGGTTATCTTTAAACTCTCTTTGAATTTCAGGAAATCTTTCATAGAGTTTCCAAAGCACCTCGCTTCCCTTCTCAGCCTTCATAAATGGCAGAGAAGGGAGTGTTATTACATCTGCAAGTGGTGTCATTCCAGGCCAGTAACCATGGAAGCACCAACCTATATCAGCAATTCCACTTTTAACAGCATTCCATATATCTGGTCCCTTTGCCAGTGTTTGAGAGTAATAGACCTCTATCTTTACCCTCCCTTTTGTAGCCTCCTCTACCTTTTTAACCCATGGTTGAAGTGCATGCATTGGTCCCCAACCAGTTTGTGCATTCTGATCAGCAAGCTTAAGTGTGATTACCTGTGCAAAGATTGGGGCCGACATAATTAAGATTAAAACAATACTTGATATCAAAGTTAAAATACCTTTTCTTTTCATCTTTACCTTTTCCTCCTTTCTAATTTTTTAATTTATAGACTTAAACTTGGTTTAAATATTAATGATTATCAACATATTGTCAAGTCTTATGAAGGAGAGCTCTGAAAAGGTCTTTGATAGACTGGGAAGCCTCCCCATTTATGAAAGGATTTTTAAATAGTTTTTCAGAGGTCTTTGAAGTCAAATCCTTGACTTTAATAACCACTCCGTTATAATTTGGTCAAGTTCTTTAGACTAATCGATTAACGAAAGGAAGATTCCAATGGATGAGGTGATTATCAAAAGTGATGTTTTATGCGTTGGTGGAGGAATAGCAGGCCTTATGGCTGCAATTAGGGCAGCTGAGTTGGGGGCAAATGTAGTCATTGCTGAAAAGGCAAATATATTGAGAAGTGGGTCTGCAGGCTTAGGGTGTGACCATTTTAGGGTCTATATACCAGAATTCCATGGTAAAGATATTGAACCTGTAGTTGAGGAGGTTTGGCATTCACAGGTAGGTTGGACAAGAACCAAGGAGTTTATAAGGACATGGATGGAAAGATCATTCGACATTGTAAAACTATGGGATAGCTGGGGAATACCAATGAAGTATGAGGGGAGATGGGAATTTTCTGGTCATGCATTTCCTGGTCGACCATTTACAACCTTAAAATACTCGGGTCAAAACCAGAAAGCAATCCTAACAAAGGAGGCAAAAAAGAGAGGGGTTAAGATAATAAATAGGGTTATGATGAGTGAGCTTCTCTTTCGAGATGGTTTGATTGGTGCAATTGGAGTCGATACAAGGGAAGATAAGCTATTAATATTTCTTTCCAAGAGCATTGTATTATCCACAGGTGGCTGTGTGGGGCTTTATCCCTCTCCTACACCTGGCTGGATGTTTAATCGAGCAGATTCCCCAAGCACAACAGGAGATGGTAGGGCAATGGCTTACCGCGCAGGTGCTGAACTTTCAAATATGGAGATACCAATGCGCTGGGCAGGTCCAAAATACTTTGCAAGGTGTGGAAAGGCAACATGGGTAGGCGTAATAAAGGACCCTAATGGTAAGCCTGTTGGTCCATTTCTTAAAAAACCCGACCGTAGATATGGAGATGCTATCGCTGATGTCTATAAATCTCTATTTGAGGATTATACGAGATCTGGAAAAGGCCCTCTATATATGGATTGTCGCGGGATATCTAATGATGACTATAAATATATGATGTACTGGATGAAGCATGAGGGAAATACTGCAATCGTTAACCACCTCATAGAAGAAGGAATCGATATAAGAAAAAATCCCGTAGAATTTATGACTTATGAAATGACAACACGTGGAGGTATTCTTTATAATGAAAAGGCTGAGACATCCCTTGAAGGACTATATGCTGCAGGAGATGAGTACTTCGGTGGGGTCTCATGTGCTGCCACATTTGGTTGGATAGCAGGAGAAAATAGTGCAAATTATTCAAAAAAGAAAGATATGTCAGAAATTAAAAATTTTAAAGATGAGATTAAAGAAAAGAAGGCCTTTTTGGAGGATATAAAAAACCGAAAGCATGGTTCATCCTGGCAAGAGGTCAATATCGCACTTAATCAGATTATGTTTGATTATGCTGGCTCCATTCGATATGAGAATCTTTTAAATGCAGGCCTTCATCAACTTCAAAGATTGAAAGAAAAGGCACATAAAACCATTATTGCAAAAAATCCCCACGAATTGATGCGTTGCCTTGAGGTATTAAATCTTTTGGACATTGCTGAAGTAATATTTTTGGCTGTTATTGAAAGAAAAGAGACAAGGGATAAGTTTTTTAGACTCGATTTTCCATTTCAAAACCCCCTTCTTGATGGAAAGAGATTGGTCTGTAAATTGAAACATAATAGACCAAGTTTTGAATGGCGTAAAATAGATATTTAATCCACTTAATTAGAAAGGAAAGAGATATGCCTCCAATAGTAGACGAAAAACTTTGTATTAGATGTGGAATTTGTGTTAATGTATGTCCACAGGATGTATTCTTTGGATCAAAGAGAAAAAAAGTACCAAAAATAACTTATCCTGATGAATGCTGGCACTGTAATGCCTGTGTTCTTGATTGTCCGAAGAAGGGTGCTATTAAATTAAGAATACCTTTGCCAATGTCCATATGTTATCGATAAAAATCCTCTGGAGGAAAAAACCATGAAAAAGATATTAACAACTTTAATATGTTTCTTCTTCTTTTCTTTCATATTTATCTTAACATCAAAGTCCCATGCTGAGACCTATCCAAGCCAGCCCATTCAAATGGTAATTACACTGGCGCCAGGTGATGGACTCGATCTTACTGGCAGGGCAATTGCCTCAGAGCTCTCTAAGAATCTCAGTACACCAATCATCCCGATTAATAAGACAGGCGGAGGGGGAACAATAGGTGCTGACTTCGTGGCCAAGAGTAAAAAGGATGGCTATACTATGCTTTTTATCAATTCAAATATCATCTATACATATGCCACAAACCCTGAAAACGTTCCATACAATCCATTTCAAGATCTTGAGCCACTTTGTCAGGCTGT
This sequence comes from Deltaproteobacteria bacterium, assembly GCA_037443425.1. Classification (GTDB taxonomy): domain Bacteria; phylum Desulfobacterota; class BSN033; order BSN033; family UBA1163; genus JBBIOI01. The sequence goes on along the minus strand of JBBIOI010000105.1, from coordinate 7,813 downwards.
ATCAATACCATTGCTCATTGCTGTTAGGGCAGACTCACCATGGAAGACATTTCAGGAATTGATAGAATATATGAAACAGAACCCTGGAAAGATTCGTGGAAGTTCGACTGGAGTTGGATCAGTGGGTCATTTTGGATATGAAATTATTCGTATTGTAACAGGACAGGCAATTAACATGATTCCTTATAAAGGTGCATCCCCTGGTTTAGTCGCCATGTTAGGAGGTCATGTAGAGGTAGCCATTCCTGCATGGAGTTTAGTAGCCTCGCATTTAAAAGCAGGTAAGGTGAGGGTACTTCTAACCTCAAAGAAGATACCAGACCTGCCTGATGTTCCTACCCTTAAACAGTTAGGATATAAATATGATATGTCTTCTGTATGGTTTGGATTCTTCCTTCCTTCAGGAGTCCCTGAATCGATAAAAGGAATACTTCTTTCAAATCTTGAAAAGTCTATTAAATCTCAGGAGGTCAATCGGGCCTTCCAAAATATTGGTGCCTTTGAAGACTATAAACCTCCATCAGAATTTAGAAAAATGATGATTGAGGAATATGAAATGGTAAAGGGGTTATTTAAAACCTCTCCATCTAAATAAATATAGGGCTCAGGGTTTAAAAACTTTCTAAAATCCCTGAGCCCTTCTGTCTACGAGCCTTTATTTACTCAATCCTAATTTAACTGCCAAGGAACGAGCTATCTCATAGTCATTCATCTGTAACCTTCTTAATTCTGCAGGTGGTTTATAATCTACAACAAATCCCATCTTTTCGATTTTGGCCATCAGTTCTGGATTCTTTATAGCCTTCTCAATGGCAGGGACCAGAACCTTCTTTACGTCCTCTGGTATATCTGCGGGTGCATATAGAGCAAACCAGGCCATAAGGAGGTTCTGTTTATAACCAAAATCTGAAATGGTAGGAACATCTGGATATTCTGACATCTTCTTTGTTAAAAGAAGCATTCTGAGTTTGCCGGCCTTTACATGAGGACCTGCAAGGCTATTGGCGATAAAGGATGCATCGACATGTCCACCCAATAAGGCAGTGATAGCAGCAGCACCTCCTTTGAATGGAATCATAGTAAATTGGGTGCCTGTTATAGATGAAACGAGCTCAAGGTTAAAATGGTCAATAGAACCCTGACCAGGTGTGCTTACCCGAAGGCTTCCTGGATTCTTTTTTGCAAAATCAATAAAGGATGGGAAATTCTTTAAGGCAGAGCTTGCTTGAACTACTATGCAGGTTGGGAAGAAACAATGAAGTCCTAAAGGCTCAAGATCTTTTGCCGGATCATAAGGGACCTGTTCAGGATTTGAAGCCTTTGAGTAAACAACGGCTGATGTATTGGCATAAAGAAGGGTATATCCATCCTTCTTGCTCTTTACTACAAAATCTGTTCCAAGAGATGATGCTGCGCCTGGTTTATTCACAACAATAACGGGTGTCTTTAAAACCTTGCTAAGTTCGTCAGCAAAAGGCCTCAACACCGTATCCCCTGCAGAACCAGGGTCCATTGGGATGACAATCTGAATGGGATGACTTGGATAGGGTTGTGCTATTAGTGATGAATGAACGATCATGAAAAAAGAAAGGATTGAGAATAGAATCAAGCTAAAATAATAGCGTTTCATGGCTCTCCTCCTTTAAAATTTAGAAATCATAACCAGCTGCTCTATACATTCGTGTGTCAGGTGGTGCCTGGGTTCCTATACATTCAAACTCTTCATCTCCTATCACCTTAATCTTTCCATGCGGGACACCTGGTGGGGCATAAAGTACCCATCCAGGACCTACCTCATATCTTTTCTCCCCAAGCTGTATCTCTGCCCTTCCACGAACCATTACAATTACCTCTTCTGATAGGGGATGAGAATGAAGTACTGTCTCCTCACCTGGTTTTAGAACCGTGGCGTGTACCCCAACCATTCTTGCTCCAGTTGGAGGACATGCAACCATCCGTCTCTTCCCTGTCCCTGCTGGAAGACCAGGATAATACGCCCCTTCTGGATACTCTATTCCATCATTAGGAGAAAAAACCGCACCCTCTCGAGCTACAACCTTTGGATCAAATTTAAATTCTATTGCCATCTGAAAATCCTCCTTGATTATATCTTTAATATCTTTCGTCCATTTTCTCCAAATATCTTTTCTTTTTCTTCTTTTGATATATCTAATTCGTCAATTGAAGAGACGCAACGATTTATGTCACCGATTACATGAGGATAATCGCTTCCAAGAACCATATGATCTGCCCCAACGGACAAATATGTACAAAGAAGTGCTGGTTTGTAAAAAGAGACTGTGTCATAATAAAATTTTTTAAAATAATAAGTAGGAGGCCTTGTTATATTTTCCTGAAACTCTTTATATGCCCTGAAACCGTTATCAAATCTTTCAAACAAAAATGGAAGTGTGCCACCAAGATGTGGAAGGATAAGGATTAGATTCGGATATCTTTCAAAAAGCCCACTAAGCACCATTTTAGCAACACTGATGGTTGTATCCATTGTAAAACCTACAAATGGAACAAGCGCAAACTCAGCCAGCTGCTCAGGATGTTTTGGGACCATTGGATGAATAAAAATCGGTATATCAAGTTTACTTACCTCTTCATAAAAAGGCCAGAATTCCCTGGAATGGAGGTGTCTTCCATCAATATTTGATCCAAGAACAACGCCCTTCATCCCTAAATCCTTAATGGCTCTATGAAGCTCTTCAATTGCATCATCAGGATTTTTAAGTGGGACACTTGCAAATGCAATGAACCTATCTGGATATTTTTGACAGATTTCAGCAAAAAAATCATTAGAAGTCTTTGCAAGGTATAGATTCCTCTTTCTCGTTGTGAAATAAACATTGGGTGTTGTGAGGGTTAAAACTTGAATATCAATCCCTATTCGGTCCATATCAGAGATCCTCTGCTCGATACTTACATGCTCTTTTGTTATCCCTAAGAACCGGGCACCCTTTTCACTTACAATCTTAAGTCCACTTGTGTCTTGAACAAATTTGTATCTATGACCCCACTGCTCAAGTTTTTCTAAATAACCAGGTGGGTAAAAGTGATTATGAAAATCTATCTTCATATTACAATACCTCTAACTGATTTTGGGTATTAATAGATTATTTTTCTTCAAAAGTCAAATCTAATTAGAGCATCTGAAGAGGAAAAACTATTCTTATAGCATTCTCCGAACAATCCATCCTGCATACCCCACAATGCCAGCATTCATCAGGATAAAGGAGTCTTGCCTTTTTCCTTTTCTTATCAATGGTGAAAAGATCACCTGGACAGTGATTGTAGCAGATTCCGCAACCAATACATCTTTTTTCATCGATTATAGGTGGCATGAACATGCTCCTTAAAAGAGGGATTCTCCTTGGCAGGTCTAAAGATAGCCTGTATCTTATTGCCTCTCTTTTTTAAGATTATTGAGCCATGAAATCTTTCATCATTCTGTTCTGGATAATCACCTCTCAGATGTGAAATCCCCATACGGCTTTCCCTTCTTTCAATAGCACCTATTGCCACAAGTTTTCCAATAAGGAGAAGGTCCTTAAACTCATTTGCCCTCATCAGTTCATGGTAATTCTCAACCCTCATCTCATCAAGCCTTTTCTCAAGTTCGTTAAGTTTCTTAAGACCTATCTTGAGTCCCTCTTCGGTCTTAATATAACCTACATAATCAAACATAATCTGACGTAATCTATTTTCTAACTCTCTATAATGGATACCCCCTTTCCTACGCATTGGGGCATATACAGATTTTCTCTCTTCTTCTACTTCATCCAAACTATAATCCAACCAATTCCTTATCTTTTTAGCCGATTGAGCTGCCTCTATCCCAACACTTAAACCCGTGGCAAGGGCTCCGGAAAGTCCATAAGAAGGGACACTACATGCACCAGAAGCAAATAAACGATCTATTGTAGTTTTACCTCTCTTATCAACAACGATACCACTTACAGAACCTGTGATTCCTGCTATTTGAATCTCGGATACCTCAATCTCGAGAAGGTCTCTTTTAAGGTCTATTCCCTTCTGTTCACAGAATATCATGAATGTATCTTTATCGATAGGAAGAAGATTCTTTGTTAGATGCTGCATTGCTTCATCGGATAAATGTCTGCAATCTATGAAGCAAGGTCCTCTGCCCTCAATAATTTCACGGTAGGTTCCAAGAACTAAGATATTCCTTGGAGCAACCTCACCCATAGGGTGATACTTCTGCATATACCTTTCCCCAAGGGAGTTTCTTAAAAAAGCACCCATTCCGATAAAGGCATTAAGACCTGCTGCACTGAATCCCTTAGGGATAAGGGTTGAAACAGTAAGTTCCATATTTGCAAGCTCAGCACCTGCCCGAAATGCCATTGCATGGCCAGCACCATTATTAAAAGGACTCTGCCATGTGTTAAAGGGTAATCCTGATGGATTGGGCCAGAGTCGAGTTACATCTCCTGTTGAAATTATTGTTACCTTAGAGTTTATGATATAAAAATCACCATTCCTTACATTAAAGCCCATTGCCCCAGAGATCTTATTATCTTTTTTAATAAGATTCGTCACATTTATCCTGTTTAGAACATTTACCCCGAGTCTTTTTACCTCTCTTGCAATAACAGGCTTTATATTCTTCCCTTTGAAATTAATAAAGTATGGACCTGGTTGCCCAAATGACTTGGTGCGAATGAATTGACCTGTCTTTGAATCACGCATCTCTATCCCATAAGATTCCAATCTCTTTACAATCTCACCAATCCTGCGGATATGTAAATTATAACCTATCTCTGTATCGATAAGTCCCTGTGATAGTTGACCGTAATACTTTAACATTGCCTCATCAGTATCCCATGGCTCTCCTGAATTAAGATGGGCAAGAAGGTGATCATTTCCTCCACCTGCATCACCACTTCTCGAAATATCTGCCTTCTCAAGAATGGTTACATCAACTTCCTGTTCTTTTGCTCCAATTGCAGCCATACAACCTGCTACCCCGCCACCTATTATAAGAACATCTGTCTTCAAAAAATGCCTTTTTTCACTCATCTCTTCCTACCTTTAGGCTTTATTCAGAATAACTTCACCCACATAACATATATCATCCTTTATCGTAATCTCCATTGTCTTAACTTCATATCCCTTTGCTTCAAATTGAAGTACATATGATTTCTTCTCCAGTCCGTCAAATTCAAAATCTCCAAAAAAGTCTGTCTTTGTCTTTCTCTTTCTTCCTCCACTAATCAGGGTTACTGTTACATCAGAAGCACATTCATCAATATCTCCAAATATTACAGTCCCTGAAAGATGTGGTTTTGGTAAACCCACATAAAATACATTTGGATGGGTATTAAATTCAGGGTTTAGTATCTCTTCTCTTTTTTCTTTTAAGAATTTTGAAATCTTACTATTAGGATTGTCTAAATCACCAAATATCATACAGTTTGTCGGACAGCTCTGGACACAACGAGGCTCTTTCCAGCCATCATCCAGCAGATGTGCACAAAATGTGCATTTCTGTGGTATATTCGCCTCTTCATTCCAGAATATTGCACCATATGGACAGGCATTAATTATTTCTCTTTGCCCTGCTGACCTAATTGGATCGATGATTACGATGCCATCCCTTCTCCTGTAAATTGCATTATCCTTTGCTACCTTCATACAGGGCGCATCTTTACAGTGCTGACATAAGACAGGTATATAAACAACCTTAATATGTGATGGCGAATAAACCTTTTCTAACTCTTTAATTCCCATCCAGAAGTGGCCAAATGTTGGCTGAGATTTAGAGATTGGCAGAAAATCATTTCCAACGTGCTCATCCTTGCAGGCAATCTGACAGTTATAACAACCTGTACAGAAGTTTAGATCTATTACTAACCCATATCTTGCCATATTAAACACCCCCTTCCCATCTTTCAATCTCTACAAGACATGCATTGGGAGCCATTCCAGGGCAGTTCTTTGAAATAAACCGCGATGATGTTAGCTGATTTATTGTTCCACCTCGGTCAATTGTCTTCGGATCACCTGGCTCACCCATTGGATCATAACCTCCTCCAGAACTATATGAATGGACAACACCCTGAATGATCCTTGAGGTAACAGTAGCTATTGCAAGGACAGCTCCTCTATCATTATAAATCTTTACTATATCTCCATCTTTTATTCCTCTTATCTCAGCATCCTTTGGATTTATCCTCACAACCCAATACCTATATCCATCCTTGAGACGTCTATGATGGGGTATTTCATCATTCCACAGACCTTTTGCATCGAACTGAGAATGGAAGCTGAATCTTGGATGGGGTGAGATTAGCTGCAAAGGATATCTTGAAAGAATATCTGTGCTATTAATCCCTTCCCATGAAGGGATATAATGTGGAACAGGAGGCCTTTCAGAATCGTTTGGATCAAACCTCTTTAATGTTTGCGATTCAAATTCGATCTTACCTGTTGGTGTTGCAAGCCCCTTTCCATTATTTATTGGCCGATCAACAGTTCCTGGCCCCCAATCCCATGTATCCATTGCTCGGTCCTCATAAAACCATCTAAATGCTGGTCGTGATTTATAATCTTTATTTACAGGAACTACATAGTAGCCTTTCTTCTTAAATTCCGACCAGCTAATCACCTTGGGAAGGTCACTCACCTCATACATCCTCTTTACCCATTGAAGTTCATCTCGTCCCTCTGTAAATTGCTGCTTTATACCCAAACGCTCTGAAAGCAATGCAAAGATCTGATAATCAGATTTAGACTCACCAAGTGGTTCAATACACTTCTGTTGAAGTACAATAACCCTTGCGTTTACCGGGCTAAGATGAAGCGAGTAGCCTGAAATCCTTGCCCATTCTCCAATATCCCAGCGCTCAAGGTTTGTGCAAACTGGAAGAATAATATCTGATAGACGCGCCTCAGGTTCATCAAAAATTGTCTGATTTACCACAAATTCAAGGTTAGGATGTCGATACATCCTAACCCAGCGATTCGTATTCATCATAGTCCCAATATAGGAAGCACCTTGACGGTAAATCATCTTGATTGGTGAATATCCTTCAAATGGAAAGTTACATTGGATGAATTGTTGCTGTGCACTTTGACCATAATAACCATAGATACCCCTCCAAGAGACAGGAGGATTCATCACACATTCAGGAAGCACCGATCGATTGATCCTCTGACGTATTACACTTTGAACTGGCTTGTCAGGAAAACCTCTTGGTCCAAGTTCTCTTGGTCCTGAACTTCCACCACTTATACCACCATCTGCATAGCCAGGAAAGTAAAAGCTCCAATCTGCAGGAGCACCACCTGTTGTGGAATATATATTGACACCGGGCTTTCCAAGACCTTGCATGGCTTGAAGAAGTACCATCATTCGAGCCCATTCATGACCATAGGAAGTCCTACATGCCCCTCCCATACCTGATCGACCTCCTGCTGCAAGGGTTGTCCTCCTCTTTGCCCACTCCCTTGCAAGTGCAATAATATCACGTGCCTTAACGCCTGAGATCTCTTCTGCCCATTTTGGTGTCTTTGGCTGTCCATCTTCTTCTCCAAGCACATAGGATTTCCATTTATCGAAACCAAAGGTATGGGTCTTTACATATTCCTTATCATAAAGATCTTCTGTAATCCAGACAAATGCAATTGCTAAAGCAATAGAACAATCTGTACCAGGTTTTGGTGAAAGCCATTTATCAGCTCCAATTACAGCAGTATAATTACAGAAAGGATCAATAAACACAAATTTTATTCCTAACTTCTTCATATGAAATCGCCAGCAATCCTGCTCATTCCATGCATA
>JBBIOI010000104.1:0-12260 GCA_037443425.1 Deltaproteobacteria bacterium | reverse complement strand
TTACGCAGGTCTGAATATAGGTTAAAGCGATTGATTATCTCAAGGAGTCTCGAAGAACTCATAATCCTCTGATTGATGGCCTGAAGGCGTTGCTCTGCATAGCTTGTCACAGTTGACATCACATACTCTTTTGGGATCTCTTGCTCCTCAATCAGAATTGTAGCTGTGGAACGGTAAGTCGGTGGAATAGCTAAAGACACAATCAATGCGATTGCAAATAAAATTATGATGGGTAAAATGAGACTCCACTTTCTTCTCACTAATATCTCTTTAAAATCTTTCAATGTTTTTGTTTCATTTTCCATAAGTTTTCACCTCATTCAAATAATGGATATTGAATAATCAAGTTGATCATAAAAAGATGCCTCTTAGCCCTTGTGTCATCATCTTTATCCCATAGATAGACAAAAGAATAAGAAGTCTCCATGGCTATATCCCTTGTAAATTCGTAGCGTAGCCTTGGATTAATACGAAATGTCCTTTCATCCAGCTTATCTATCCCAAACTCACCCCTTCTTGCCTTGTTGATATAGTAGCCTGTTGATAGCCTTCCAATTAATTCATAAGTGAAACGATGAGAGGCATCAAGGGTTAGGGCAGTCCTCTTAGTTGCGCCGATTGTCCCTGTGGCAGGCATAAGTCTGTGACTAAGGGTCAGATCTCCAAGAGTCTTTTCTCCCCTTTTAGTTTTTTCACCCCTATAGGATAAAGTTGCCTGACCTACAAGGCCAGCGCCATCCTTTTCCTTTTTTTCTCTATATCGGTAGGGGGGGATATAATAATAGAGGTCAAACTCTGAATGGGTATAACTTCCACCTAAATCCATAATGAAATTCCATTTCTCACTTAATGCCCTTGCCATACCAATAGTTCCATAATAGTAATTGATAGATGTATCAAGAAATTCATAACGTGCATAGCCTATATTTGCCCGTCCCATAGTAGATGGAAGATATTGACTGAAATCATGGATAGCACCAATGGTTGCCTCATGGGCCTTTGTATCTACAAATTCTGGGTCCCTTTCATAATCTGCTTTCTCAAATGTATATGAGAAGTTTCCTTTGGTTGCCTCCGAGAATGTATATTCACTTCCAAAACCAAAATTCAATTTATCCCGTCTGATTGCCTTAGTTACAAGTCCACTAATCTCTATATCACGGTCAGGTCTATAATCCCTCAAAAAACCCCCATCCGCAGAAATGTTTAATTTCGTATGCAACAAATATCGAAATCTTGCACGATAATTCTGTTCGAGTTTATTTAGATTATCATTTTTACCATAAATAAGCTTGTTTAGACGGCCCATTATATTTAAATCGAGTCTTTCAGTCTTGTTTGATAATTCGATCCCCGGTGATATAGTTGTAAGGAAATCTTTTTCTTTATCTCTCTCTGTGAAAAAGAGATTGTCATTATACTCTTCCTTAATGCTAATAGACGGGATAAGTTTAAATTCGTCTCCATTTACATGGCTTAACGGGATAAGAAGAAAGAAAATGAAAATAAAAGAGTAAAACCCGATAATGTTCAAATCTTTTAATTTCATGAAATTTCTACCCCTTTTTTTCATTCTAAGGCCTTTTTGTCATTCTGAGATCTCTCTCTCGTCATTCCGAGGCCGATAGGCTGATAGGCCGAGGAATCTCCACCTCTCCTTCCAATGTCCTAAATAGTTAGGGAACAACAACAACATCTCCTCTTTTAAGGGTAATATTTTGTTCCAGATTTTTACCCTCTACTACATCATCATACTGAAATTTAAAGATCTGGGTCTTATCCCCCTCCTGACGAAAGATCTTTATCTTATCCCTTTTTGCAAATGGAGTAAGGCCACCAGCCATTGAAAGGGCTTGAAGGACATTGACGTTGACATTTAAAAGGAATCTACCAGGGTTATTAACCCTCCCTATTACATATATGAGCATGCTATTAACCTGCCTGACCTCAAAAGAGAGGATTGGCTCTGGTACATAGGCCGAAAGCTTCTGCTCAATCTCCTTTTTTAGTTGAGCAACGGTCTTTCCACTTGCCATTACTTCGCCGATTAAAGGGAATGATATCTTTCCGTCTGGCAGTACGACAACCTGTTTGGTTAGGGTTTCGTCCTTCCACACAGAGATATCAAGGACATCTCCTGGACCTATAATGTAATCTTTGTTCTGTTCCTGTGCCCATAAAGTTGCTGATAGAGAAAAAATAGCCAAAACCAAAATAGTGTAAATCTTTTTTGTAAACATAGCTTTCACCTCTCTAAAAAATTTTTAAAATAATATAATCAGGTTTATATTAAATCTGCTCGCAATTGTCAAGAAAAAACAGTGAGATGTGAGATCTCTGAAAAAGTCATTGAAAGATTGGGGAGGTTAGGTTCAAAACCTTTCGAATGCGGGCTTTAATGTTTAAATTGCTAACAATCGCTTGATAAAAAAAACAATTTTTTTAAGGGAATTAATTAATAGTGCTAATCTATAAAAGGTATCCGCTCGAAGGCTTTTTCACCCCACCTCCCAACTATGAAAAGATTTTTAAATAATTTTTCAGAGCTCTCACAGTGTCATTGCGAGCCCCCGTAGGGGGCGTGGCAATCTCTTATAGAATGGTTAGCTTATGCTACTAAGTATCTTTAATGCCTCATCCCTTCCATAAAAATCAGACTCACCATCCACAGCCATCTTCAAATACTCTTTTGCCTCATTCTTTTTCCCCTGTTTATATAAAACCATTCCCATATGATAATTAACCACAGCTACATTGGGCATCTTTTCAAGCGCCTTGGCAATAAAATTTTCAGCCTGTGTAAAGTCGCCTTTGCGATAATAGATCCAGCCAATTGTATCAAGGATTGCTGGCTCCTCAGGCCGAAGTCTATGCGCCTTTTGGGCAAACTCCAATGCCCTGTCAAGATCCTTCTTCCCAGAACCATGATCACTCAATACAAATGCAAGATTATTGGCAACAAACCATAGATTTGGTCTCTTTGAATAAAGTTTTTCATAGGCATCCATGCTTTTCTTATACTCTTTTTTACGCTCATATAATATTGCCAGTATGAGGTAAGCATCAAGATTATTTGGATTAATCTTAATAGCCTCTTCAAACCTTTTTGTTGCCTCCTCAATATTTCTCTGCAAAAGATACAATCTTGCAAGATTATTATGAGGGGAAGGCCAAAGTGGCAGTAGTTCAATAGCCTTCTCATAAGCCTCTTCTGCCTTTTTATACTCTTTTTGAGAGGTATAAATCTGTCCTAAAAGGTCATAAAAGAAGGCCTCTTTTGGATTTTCTTTTATCCTTGAATCAATAAGTGAGATTGCTTTGACAAATTTCTTCTCCCTTAAATAAAGTTGAATAAGAGATGAAAGAACAAGGGGATTTCGAGGTTCTATCTTTAAAGCCATTTCCATTTCCGATATGGCTTTATCAGCTAACTTTTGTATTGAATAAAGACCGGCCATCTTCATATAGCCAATTGATAGATTTGGTGCCCTCTGTTTAATTTCCAGATATTCAGATTCCGCCCTTTTTAAGTCCCTTATTATTAGCATCAGGTCTGCGAGATTTGCCCTGACTTCAATGTCATTAGGATTTTCCTCAAGTATTTTTCTAAGCTCTTCTTCTGCCCTCTTAAAATCCCTCTGGATAAAATACATCCTTGCAAGCGTCATTAAGACCTCTCTCGATTTTGGATCAATCTTAAGTGCATTTTGAAGTGTATCCATAGCAAGTTTTTGTTCTCGATTAAGGCTATGGGCCTCTGAAAGACGAATGTATGCGGGGATAAAATTCGGTCTTTCACCAACAACGGTTCTAAATGCTGATATTGCCTTGACAGCATCACCTTTTATTAAATAGATATTCCCTGCTGTGAATTGTGCATCCACATTCTTTGGGCTTTCTTTAATGACTTCATCCACATATCTTTGGGATTCCTCTATTTCGTGACGTGCCAGATATATCTTTGCAAGGGCATTTTTGGTCTGGATTATATCAGGATTTTTGGGATCTTTTTCAAGCGTTAAACATTCTTTGAGGAGTTCTATTGCCTTTTCTGTCTTATTAAAGTTGGTGTAAAGATCACTTAATGCAAACCTCAGTTTAAAACTTTTAGGAATCTTTTTTAATCCTTCTTTTAAATGATTTTCACCTTCTTCATATCTCTTTCGTGAGATATAGAATGATGCAACACGAAGATAACCATCCTCACTTTCGGGATCAGATGTGATGATCTTATTTAATAGTTCTCTTGATTCCTTCTCTTGATTGGAGTCCCAGTAAAGTGAGGCAAGGGTAATAGAGTGTCTTAAATTTTTAGGTTCAAGCTCAATAAGTCTTTGAGTAATTGTAATAGCATCAGCAATCCTTTTTGCTCTTATATATAAATCTGTGAGGGCAAGGTTTAAGACGATGGAATTGGAATGGCTTTTGAGCCCGTTTTTTAGGACGTTTTCTGCCTTTGTAATATCATTTTTCTGCATATATGCAGATGCAAGTATGAGATAGAACTCGGGTTTACTAAGCCCTTGCTTGAGTGTATTTTCTAAAAAGCCTATTGCCTTTTCGTTCTCTTTTTTTGCAAGATAAGCAGAACCTTTAAGTAGAAGGGCATCTTCATTTTTTGGATCACTTTTAAGGACAAGCTCTGCCTTCTTTAAGGCCTCGTCGGGTTTTCGTGCTGAAATAAGGAGTCTTCCAATCTGAATATGTGAATCCCAGTGTTGTGGATTAAGGTCAACAGCCCTTAGAAATGCCCCATAAGCGCCAGAAAAGTTTCCTGATTTAAGCTCTACCATCCCTAACATATAATAGGCATCAGTAAATTTTGGGTCAATCTGAATGGCGTTTTTTAGCTCGAGTCGGGCCTTAATAAGTTCACCTTTTTCATAGAGGGCCTTTCCCTTGTTATAGAATTTCATCTTCTTCTGTTCTGGTCCTCCACATCCAGCTATCCACACAACCATTAATATTAAAAGGCATCCTGTATAAAATATCTTTTTCAAATTAAAACCTCCTTCTATAATAGAATAGTCGTCATTGCTACCCTTTATTGATTTGTCATTGCGAGGGCTTTAGCCCGCGGCAATCTCACACACGGTCATTGCGAGGACTCCGCACTTGATGCGGAGGACGTGGCAATCTCCCATAACCCTACTTGGCCTCCCCTTAAACTAAGGGGAGGTATGGAGGGGTTAACATGAAGAGTGTCATTGCGAGCCCAAAGGGCGTGGCAATCTCATCCATTAAATAAGAGATTGCTTCGGTCGTTTCACTCACTCGCAATGACAAAAAGGGGTAGTCATTGCGAGTCCCCGTAGGGGGCGTGGCAATCTCCTTTAATAAACTAATCATTGAATTCCTTTTATCCCGAATAATGCAAGCGACAACATGGTCATGAATGAAAGTCGTCTAAAATTCTCTCTCAATTCTCCCATCAGAACCTCGTAACTGAAAAATAAAGTTATTATTTTTGCAGCAATTAATCCAAGGTGATAGTTTTTGATTTCATCAATTGGTAAATTTGGTACAACAAGCGCAATAAAGAGGATTAAAAAGTCCATGGGTGTCGATTTAAAACCATGCCTTCGTCTTGAGAATTTCATTGTTAAGACAATAAAGACAGCTAAGAGGAAAAACGATAAATTGTAATATTTAATGAAGAAGCTTGGAATCCATGAGGCAGGTTCCGAATTACTCATGTAGATTAAATATGGGATATAAATATAGAGAATTGCACGGAGGGAAAAGCCGAGATATTTTTTAAAGAAACTCCATAAAAGGATAATAATTCCAATAAGAATAAAACTTGTATAAGAGGCATATCGAGGGATATGTGGTGGGAGAAATGAGGTAAATATAAGAAGCAATGGTATACCAAATTCTATGATTCGAAAAGATACCTTTATTATTGTTCCCTTCTCTCTAAGTTCTTTTAATTTCCCTTTTATGATTCTATCTATAATATTTAGCCTCTGAAATCTAAAGCCTTTCTTATCAGCAATTGTAAAAGCACCGACAATAATTGTCGAAAAAATCAAATAGCCTATCAAGATTGACCATTCAGAATGAAATCTAAAAAGAAATGCTGCTATTACAAGCCCTGCCTGAATTAGATAGATAATTAGCACTGATTCTGTCTGATAAAATCCAAGACGAATTAACCTATGATGAAAATGATTCATATCTGCCCGAAACAGGGGACGATGCTCCTGAAATCTTTGAGCCATGACAGAGAGTGTATCAAGAACCGGAAAACCAAGAATAATCAGTGGGAGCAAAGGACTGAGAGGGGTATTACTTTGAGTGAGTTTTAAGGATAGAACAATCAGCGAGAAGCCGAGAAACTGGCTTCCAGTATCTCCCATAAATATGGTTGCAGGATAGGTATTGAAGCGAAGGAAACCAAAGATTGCTCCTGCTATGGCTACTGATAGGATAGAAACAAAAGAGTTTTCCGATAGATATGCAATAAAGGCAAGGCACGAAAAACTTAAAAGACATATACCACCGGCAAGACCATCAAGTCCATCTGAAAGATTTATGGCATTAGTGACCCCAACAATTGTAAGGAGGGTCAATGGTATGGATATCCATCCAGGAAGAATAAAGTCATATGGCAGAAGCGTCCCAAGGTTTTCAATTCTTAAAGACCCAGGGAAGATTATTACAATAGCTGCAATAAACTGTGCCAAGAACTTTGTCCATGGTCCATGACCCCGTATATCATCTATCAATCCCGAGATGCTTAGAACAATTATTCCAATTAAAAACCATTTTAAGAATTCGTCACTGTGTGTCCAGATTAAGATTGGTAATAGTGACCCTAAAGCAATAGCTATTCCTCCACTTTTGGGCATAGGTGTAGTGTGGACCTTTCGTTCGTTTGGGACATCAATGAGATTGACCCTTAAAGCTAATCTGCTAAAGATAGGGATAAGGCCAATAGTTATAAAAACAGAAAAAAGTAGTGTCGTCAAAAATACCATTCTTTACTTAGACCCGCTAGCGAAGCGTTGCAATCTCATAACCTGGTCATTGCGAGCCCCGTAAGGGGCGTGGCAATCTCAACCCAAAAGGTGTCATTGCGAGCGAAGCGTGGCAATCTCATCCCTTAAAAAAAGGGATTGCTTCGGTCGTTTCACTCCCTCACAATAACAGAAGGGGGTAGTCATTGCGAGCCCCCGTAGGGGGCGTGGCAATCTCTTCCCTCACTCTATTCAGGCAGAAAATTTGCGAGAATCGGTATAACCTCCCGTGTAAATCCTTGAAGCCTAATCTCAGCCTCTTTTAAATCCTCGTTTTGATAGACAGGTGTGATTAATCTGACAAGTGCTCCATCTGTTCTCTGGCGTGTCAGGGCATCCCAGAAGGTATATATTTTTAGCTGATAGGCATTCGTGAGAATCCTGCCCCTCATTGGAAACCAGAAATAGACAAGCTCTCTTTGCCCGGGTTTGACCATAAAGGCACGATTTACTTTTACTGCCTTTCCATCACCTGTGGGAATAAGTGTTGTTCCTGCCTCCTGAAACTCCCAACCAGTCCCAGGAAGGCAGGTTTCAGGCGAATGGATTGATTCTCCCTTTCTCTGACTTTCATAGTAGGCTACATAGAGGTTTACCAATCTTCCATCTCTGTTCTTATAATCAACAATTACGTAATCGCTCAAATCAAGCTCATCAATAAATTTTTGTTCCAGAATATCATTTTTCCCAACCCATTCATTTATCCCTAATGGAAATTGATTTAGAGGTCTAACTATTGGAGTCTTCTCACGGAATTCAATTCCATGAGATAATGCAAAGGTACCAGCTAAAATTATAACCGCCACTATAAATTGGGGAGGACTAAAGAGGGTGTGTAGCGGAGATTTAGAAGTGGGAGATTCATAAGTTATTAATTTAGGATTTTGAATTTCAATCTTGCCTACAACCCTGGGACGAGGTGAGATCTTCTTCAATATCCATATTTCACCCAACATAATGGCGAGGGCACAAATAAAAATTAGCCAGCCTGAGAAGCCATGGAAGAATCCTTCGGCAACCCTTGCCCCCCAGAGTTCGTAGAGAATTCCAGTAAAGGCAATCCTCATACTATTCATCACAATAGATATTGGAATAGAAGAGATTACCAAAATTATTCTTTTCCAGAGCCTATCCTTAAAAAAGTAGGCAAGAAGTATACTTAAGATTAAAAGAGGAATTATATACCTAAGGCCACTACATGCATCAACAACCTGAAGCTGTGTGAAACCAATATCAATAACGTTTCCCTCCCTATAGGCCGACATTCCATAAAGTTGTAAGGCCTTAACCCCCAACTGCGAAGATATTAGTTGAAGCTTTACGGAGGTTTTTCGATATAAAAAATCTGGTAATGGAAACATCGTTAAAATCATTAAAAGCGGAAATGCTAAGGCTTTTATTTTTTCCCAACCAATATGAATCCATAAAATTCCAATAAGAGTAAACCAAAAAGCGAGATAAAGAGTAAAATATTCGCCTCCAAGTTCTCCAAGCCAGAAGAGACTTATTCCAAATGCAAAAGTTATAAAACCAAACCATGTAGGAATAGAAGGTATTTTCTTTATGAGATTTCTTTTTTCCCATATAATATAAAGAATTACTAAAGGCATTAAATAACAATACGAATAATCTTCTTTATTCCAACGCATGGTAAAATGTTTTATTGTTTGAAAGAATACAAACCCCATTAAAATAATACAACTAATAAAAATTAAATAATTTTTTATTTTAAATTGTGCTTGCATCTTCACCTTATGAGACCTATGATGTGTATCACTTACGAACTGTTTTAGGGTAATTAAGGGATATTTAAATATTTTTAATAATATTATTTAATTTTTTCCCTAATATTTCATAAGTATGATTATCTAAAATATATTTTCTTCCATTTCGTCCAATCTTTTTTCGTTCTTCTTCTGACATTTGATAAAATTTTAAGATTCCCTCAGCAGTCTTTTGTGGGTTTTCAGGTTCAACCGTCAGTCCACAATTTGAGATATCTACTAAATTGATCTTTGAATCAATGGAATATAATATTGGTTTTTCTGCATACATGTATTCAAATAATTTATTGGGAGAAACTCCATATCTAAATAAAGTTTTTTTTGGGAGACCAATATAACAAACATCAAATTCTTTTAACATTGATTGTACCTGTGTTTTAGGAATACTTGGTAGAAATAAAATATTATCAAAACCATTTGCTTGTTTAATCAATTTATCTTTTTCGCTGCCATCTCCAACAATTAAAATAGAGATATCTTTATATTTATTTAATAATTTCCCAGCTTCAATCAAATTATTTAATGCATTTGATATTCCTAATTTGCCGGTATATCCCACTATGAATTTATTTAAAGGAATCATTTCCTTAATTTTACTATCCAAATTTTCATATCTATTTATTTCATCCAAACTAATTCCATTTGGTAAATATATAAAATTTTTTTTGAACCCCTGTGATTTAAGATAATCCCCATAGCTGGGTAATACAGATATAATTAAATCACTTTTTTCAATACCCAATCTTTCGAAATGCTTAAGAATTCTTATAAATGGATTATTTGGAGAGTATCCTCCCAACTGTATAATTGTTAAAGGCCATATATCTCTTACTTCAAAAATAAACTTTGAATTAAATTTTTTAGAAATTTTAAAGGAGGGATATACTGGTAAAGTCTCAGATGGTGAAACTATAATTACGTCAGGAATTGATATCTTTGTATATGGCAAAGTGAAAAGATAATATGAGAATAAAAACCATTTTAAAACTCTTTTTTTATCTTGAGAATTTTTATATTTAGGGACTTTAATCCAAACATAATTTATTCCATCTATATTTTCAAAAGTAAATCTTCCATTTGTGTTAGGCAATCTTGAAAAAAAATGTGAATATGAAGCAGTTATTATAGTCACATTGTATCCATATTTTATAAGCTCTCTTGAAAGAAAATAATGTCTGAAAACCATTCCATGATATGGACTACCTGCATATTCATTAATGATCCAGATATTTCTGTTTCTTTTATTTACACTCATCATAGTATTTAATAAGTTTTGATAGACCTAATAATATTTGTGGATGTTCTCTTTGACTATTTTTGATTCTATTTGTAAAATATTCAAAACCAAATTTATAAACTAAGCAATCAAATTCGCTAAGTTCTAACCATCTTCCAATAGAATCACTTAAGTCACCAGGTGCATTTGGATTAAATTTCCCTGGAAGGTCATCAATAGCATTTACATATTTAAAAAATTTTCCATCTTTTTTTAATGAAATAAAAGTTTGAACAAATTTTTTCATATCTTCATAATTAAAAATTAAGCTATTCCTATACATTTCAATTGCAAATTCAACATCTATTGATCCATGAGATATATCTTCTATTTGTGAAAATGTATAAGGAATTGGACGATATCCCCATATATAACTTCCTTTTGGAGTTTCGATAATGTTTTTTTTAAAAAAAGAGCCCAAAGCTTTACATTTCTTTAAATAATTCTCTTTTTCTGTCAATTTATATAATTTTAAAATTACCCTACCAATTGATAGATTATGATTTAAAGGCATAGGTAATTTTAAATTTGTTAATATAGGTTCATCACCTTCAAACCAATAACACCCTTCATCTTTTTCTTTATTAAATCTCCATTGATCTTCAAATTCTGAAATAGCCTCTTCTGCTATTTGAATAAATAAATTTGCTGTTTCTGAATAAGGAGAAAGAGATGCATCTGTTTTTATTAAAGAACAAAATTTTAATAATGGATATAAAATCATTCCTGTGTGTAGTAAATGGACGAGTGGCGTTTTTTTATCTTTACTATATTTAATTGCACTCCATCCTATTCGTGTTCTTCCTTTGTAATCTTTAATTCCTCTTTCCTTATCAGTTTTTGCAATAATATGATTGGCTTGATGAATAAATTTTTTAATATAAATGTAATCTTTAGTATTTTGATATACTTCTAAGTAAGCCTCAAGTAGAGGACTTTGAGCCCATGCAAGAGTTCCATTTTCATTTGTATAATTAATGTATCCATTTCCATTATTAATAGCAGAATCAAGTTTTTCAAATTTTTTAATTAACAAGTTTTTATTGAAATCCTTTGAATCACATATCCTTATTAATAAACACAAATTTATTATTAGAATTATATTAATTATACAAAACTTTTTCATATGCATCTAATAATCTAATCCCCTCATTTTCCCAATTAAATTTTTCTTCGACTAACTTTCTACCGTTTTTACCCATTTTTCTGGCTTCTTCAGGATGTTCTATCACCCAGTTTATGGCATTAGCAATTTCATCAGGGTTTAGAGGATCTACACATATTCCACAATTATTTTTCTCTATAATTTCTTTCCATAGCGGGAAATTTGATGAAATAACTGGAAGGCAAGCAGACATATACTCAAACATTTTTATTGGTAAACTATTGACATAATTTAAAGTAGGATATAATATCACTAATCCAGCTAAAGATTTTTTGTATATTTTAATAGCCTCAGGATGTATTTTATATCCAACGAATTTTACTTTATTGGTCTTTTGTAATAAATATAATTTTTCTTTTTCTTCTTCTTTAATAAAATTTCCGACTACCATCAATTTAGCTTCTGTTTTTTCAATTGCTTCAACCATTTCATAAATTCCACGAACCCTTGAAATACCACCAACATAGCATATTATTTTTTCTTTTTGGTTTTCATTATTATTTAAATTAAATTCGGACAGTATAGGATAATTTTTTATATCAATAGCAAAACTACCATTTTTTTTAAATCTTTCATTTATTAAATGCGTTGCTGTTATAATTAAATTAAATCTTTTTGAAGTAAAATTTTCTATTTTTTCAAAAATTTTAGATATAATAGGTTTGATAATTTTAGGAATATATGATTTAGATTTTTTTTGTCTCGGAACATCTTCATGAACATCGTATATAACCTTTTTGCCTAATATTTTAAGAAATATACCAACAGGTATTAATTCGGGATCATGGAAATGATATAAATGAGCATTTTGTTTCAAAGCAAGTTTTGTAGCAATAACTGGAAGTATAAGGATTCTTTTAATCCTCTTTTTAATTATTGGTAAAGCAACAATTTTTATATTATCAACAATTTCATCTTTTCTATTTTGAGAAATCAGAACAACATCGTAACCTTTTTTAGAAAGAGTTTTACATTCTTTATAAAAAATACGTACATCAAAAGGAGAATGAACA
>JBBIOI010000103.1:0-12300 GCA_037443425.1 Deltaproteobacteria bacterium | reverse complement strand
GCTGTAAGAAATTCACTCAGATCTGCCCCTGCACAAAAGGCCTTCTCACCAGCGCCTTTAAATATAACTACCCTTATCTCATAATCCTCTTTTATTGCACTCAAAACCTCATAGAGCTCATCTCTCATCTTTATATTATATACATTCAAGGCCTCAGGCCTGTTAAGTGTCACAACACCGATTGTTTCAAATTTTTCGTATATCAGTGTCTCAAATGGCTTCAATCTATCTACCCTCAAATTTTGGTGTCCGTTTTTCCCTAAATGACTTTATCCCCTCTTCACGGTCTTTCGTAGTATGAATAAGCAGATAAAGGTCTGCTTCCAGTCTTAGACCCTGCTCGAGTGTCATATCCATGCCGTTATTGATAGCCTCCTTTATATATTTAAGTGATATCGGAGCCATTGAGGCCATCTTATTTGCAATCTCCATTGCTACCCTCATCAAATCGTCCTTATCAACTACCCTGTTTATTAGACCTATCCTTAATGCCTCCTTTGAGTCTATCAACTCACCTGTAAGAATCATCTCAAGGGCCTTAGCCTTACCAACCAGTCGTGAAAGCCTCTGTGTCCCTCCATCATATGGAATAAGACCAGATTTAATGTGAGGCAACCCATAGTAAGAATCATGAGATCCAATCCTTATATCACAAGCAAGGACCATCTCAAGCCCTTGACCAATGGCATTTCCAGGGATAACTGCAACTACAGGTTGTAATATTCTTGAGATTGGCTCAGAGATTGAAAAAGATGTCAATCTCAATTCATTAAAATCCTCAGTTCCAGTTAAAACAGGAAATGAGAAGGACCCTTCTTCAGATCCTGTAAGAAGAATAACCCTTATTTCTTCATCAAGTAATATCTCACTTACTAACTCTTCAAGTTCAGACGAGAGTCTTGATATACCCTGATAATCCTTCTTTAAATCCTTAATCTTTACGGTTAATATATTATTTTCTTTTTCTAAAGAGATAGTTTCAAATTTCACTCGCTTTTTCCCCTCTTTCTACTTACCTTGAAATAAGGGCTTTCTCTTTTCTATAAAAGCCTTTATGCCCTCTTTAAAATCATCCGATCTAAAACATATACTCTGTCCAAGTTGTTCATAACTTATTTGAGATATTAAATCCGAATCCAATCCTTGATATAATGCCTTTTTGGCAAGTTGAATAGATATGGGAGCTGACTGCGTTATCTCCTCAGCCATCTTTAATGTCTCCTCCATTAGTTTATCCTTCGGAACAACTTTGTTAACAAGGCCTATCTCCTTTGCTTCCTCAGCTCCTATCATCCTCCCTGTAAATACAAGTTCACATGCCTTTGCAATTCCTATTAATCGTGGAAGGATATATGTTGACCCGAGTTCAGGCATTAAACCAACTCGAGCAAAGGCCGCGCTCAACTTAGCATCATCAGAGGCAATCCTGATGTCACAGGAGAGTGCAATCGTAAATCCTGCACCAATAGCGTGACCATTTATTGAAGCAATAACAGGCTTCTTCATATTCCTAATTATATGAGGAATCCATGGTACTGTCCCCTGAAGTGGTACCATCTGGAGTGCATCTTCATCTAGCCCTTGCTTTGCTTCTTCAAGATCTAAGCCAGAAGAAAATGATCTTCCAGCACCTGTAATTACCAGGACCCTTATCTCCTCGTCTTTGTCTATCTCTCCTAATACTTCGATAAACTCCCTAAAGGCCTCTCGGTTAAAGGCATTAAGCTTTTCTGGACGATTAAATGTTACTATCCCTATATTTCCTTTTTTTTCCAAAAGCAGTGTATTATAAGGCATCTTAATTCTCCTTCTTTAATTAACTTTCCTCCTGAGTCGAAATGCCATTTTAACGCATAAAATCTTTTTAAAAAAGAATCCAGGGATTCATCCCTTGACCCATAAACACTTTTATAATAATGGATCATGAGGATATCGAAACATTTTTAAATCTTGAGGATTGTCACACACGCATGCCCCAAGGCGCCTCTAACATGGCAAAGCGCAACCTTTGCATTCTTAACCTGCCTTGGTCCAGCCATACCTCTTAGTTGAAGGACACCTTCATAGATCTGACCTAATGCCGAAGCACCAACAGGCTCACCTTTGGATATAATCCCACCATCCGTACTGATAGGAAGTTTTCCATCTAACTCTGTAAGCCCCTGACTCACAGCAGGCCCTCCTTCACCTTCTTTAAATAGAAGGAGTTCTTCTGAAAAGATGATTTCTCCTGATGCATCAGTATCCTGAAGTTCTACAAGGGATACATCCTCTGGTCCTATTCCTGCTTTCTCATAAGCCTCAATTGCAGCAAGTGTTGTGGATGATTTATTCCCCGTATTATATCCAAAGTAACCTCCCACATCCAGCTCAGGATAAGGACTTATCCTATGGGCGCAAGAGGCTAAAAAGACTGGCTTTGTTGTGTATCGCCTTGCAACCTTTTCACTTGCAAGAACAACTGCCGCAGCTCCATCATTTGGAGCACAAAACATGTAAAGGGTCAGTGGGTCGCATACAACCCTGGAATTTAAAACCTCCTCGAGTGTCATCGGTTTTTGATACATGGCATTTGGGTTTAATGCCCCGTTTTTATGATTTTTAACAGAAACCTGGGCAATCTGTTCAATTGTTGTCCCGTATTTCTTCATATGAAGCCGTGCCTTCATTGCCCAATACATAGGATTCTCGTCAAGTCCAGCCATTGCCTGCCAGTGTTCATATCCAGAAATTGCAGGTGCAAGAAAACCTCGAGGCTGTTTCTCTACACCTACCGCCAAGACTATATCATACTCTCCTTGTTTTATAGCCATCTGTGCCATCCTGAGACATGCTCCACCACCTGCACATGCTGCTTCCACATTTACAATAGGTATGGTAGTCCTACCAAACATGAATGCTACTTTTGGGCCAATCCCAGGATATAGATTCCCGCTATTAGAAAGAAACATCGCCTGAACATCCTTAAATCCAATGTTGGCATCCGCAAGTGCCATCTCTACAGCATATTTGCCTAATTCTTCAACGCTTTTATCGGGAAATCTACCAAATTTGTGTATGCCAATTCCTATCACAACCGCTTCGTTTCCCATTGCTTCCTCCTTTTACTTTTTTATTAATTTAAATTTGTACATCAAAACATCATTTCCATTCTCATCTACCCAACCTTTTTCAACCACAAGCTCCACTGGAAGGTCAAAATCCACTTCTTCGATACTACATCCAACAATCTCAGAAATGATGTAAAGTCCATCCTCCAATTCTACCCAGGCCACTGGAAACGGCTTGAAAGACTCCTGAGGGTAAGGCGGTGGAGGTGGATGCCGAATTACAGTATGGGAATATATCTTCCCATACTTACTAAAAACATAAGGTTCAAGATCCTTGCTCGTGCAGTTAATGCAGTATTCTCTCTCCCCCAGTGCTAAACTTCCGCAGGTTTTACATTTAACCCCCTTTAGGCGGACATTTTCAAGGGGAATCAATGGGGTTGTAAAGAAACCTTTTTTGAATGGTACAAGCTCAGCCATTTTCTCACTCCTTCTCTTTTATTTTTTATCATTTTAAAAAATGAAATCCACTACTCAAATACTCCTTCAGTAAGTAATTCAATAAATTCTTCATCAGACATCCCGAGAATCTTTGTACAAACATATTCCGTATGTTCACCCAGGCATGGTGCTGGCATTGTAAGGGCTGCGGGTGTTTCAGAAAGTTTAAATGGAGGACCATCATAGGCACATACACCCATCTCTGGATGCTTCAGATACCAGAAGTGGTGGCGATGTCCAAGCTGTGGATCCTCTATTAAATCTTTACCACTCTGGACAACACCAGCTGAAATCCCCGCCTCTTGTAATCGATTCATTACTTCTTCTGCTGTAAGATTTTTCGTCCAGCTCTCAATTATTCTATCTAATTCTTCCTCATTCTTCTTTCTTGAAAGAACTGTAGAAAATCTTGGATCTCTCACAAGATCAGATCGGCCGATCACATTACATAATACTTCCCATTCATAATCATTAAACACAGAGATAGCACACCATCTATCTTCTCCATGGCAGCGATAAACCCCATGTGGAGCCACGTATGGATGACGATTGCCACATCTTTCTCCTTCTCTACCATTTACTGTAAAGTCTAAAATCGCGGGAGTAAGGTGTTGAACTGCAACCTCATGCTGTGAAAGATCTATATATTGACCCTTACCTGTCCTATCTCGATAGTCAATAGCTGCCAGGATTGCAATTGCTGCAATAGGTGGTGTAATAGTATCGGTATATGGATATCCAACGCCAACTACGTCTTGATCTGGCCATCCAACAAAGTGGGTAAATCCAGCACGGCTGACAAGCTCAAGCCCGAAACCTGCCTGTTGGGCTTCTGGACCTGTCTGACCGAGTGGACTTGAACTCACCATGATAATATCTGGTTTTATCTCTTTTATATCATCGTATCCAAGCCTCCATTTCCTTTTCATTGTGCCTGGTGTGAAATTTTCTACTACAATATCTGCCCACCTTATAATCCTCTTTGCGACATCCACACCTTTTGGATGGTTTAGATTCAACGCCATTCCATATTTATTACTATTATAATTTGCATAACAACCACTTCTGTTGATACCCGCTATGCCATCCTTAAACGGTTCAATACCCCTAAGTTCATCTGGCTTTGTTAAAGACTCTATACGAATAACCTGGGCCCCATGATGTGCAAGCCACATAGATATACTTGGCCCTGCAATATACCAGGAAAAATCTGCTATCTTTAAACCTTCTAATGCCTGCTTATTATCCATCCTTTCTTCCTACCAGGAGATTTAAACTAAATAACTCCATTATGCTTTAATATAGCAAGCTCTTCTTTTGACAATCCTAATTCTTTTTCATAGATCTCATAATTATGTTCACCAATCATTGGAGCTCGTCTTATCTCGAATTTAAACTCTGATGATTTAAACAAAGGACCTGGACATTTTATAGGAAACCCTAATCCCGGATAGTCAACACTTCTCCAGTAATCCCTTGCGATGAGTTGAGGGTCTTCAATTAGATCCTTTGGTGTACTTACTGGAAAAAGCACAATACCTCGTCTCAGGGCTTCTTTACAAAGTTCTGCCTTTGTATGTCTTTTAAAAAATCTTCCAAAGACCTCTTGCCAGTGATCAAACTCTTCTGGAGAAACCGAAAGATAATCCATCTTTTCCCACTCGACACTACTAAGATCTTCAGCCATCCCTTCACTCTCCATCCACTCAACCAATGCCCTGGTCTTAACTCCAAGGCCACCTCCAAAGATCCTCCAGGCTACATACCCATCTTTACAGGGCCACAAACATCTTACGCGTTTTCCAGATCGGGGAAGAAAACCTCCAACCCTTGGCCATATAAATCTTTCGAGATCCCAGGCCTGCGGAACAGTGAGGGCTGAAAGAACTACGCTCTCCTGGATCGAAACATCTACATGCTGTCCCTTTCCTGTTTTTTGTCTATAGTAATGAGCTATCATTGCTCCCATCGCAGCCTGAGCACCTCCCATTAGATGTGCCTGATCTACGCAGACCCTCGCAGGAGGTCGATCAGGGCTACCTGTAATATGAGATAATCCACCCATCGCAATTAATACAATATCAGATGCCTTCCAATCCTTACGAGGACCTGTCTGACCAAATGGAGTAATAGAAACCATAATAAGCCTTGGATTTATCTCCTTTAAATCATTGTAGCCAAGACCAAGCTCGTCCATATAACCAGGCTTAAATGATTCAATCAAAAAATCTGAATTCTTAATAAACCTTCTTAGAATCTCTTTGCCATCCGAGGTTTCGATATTGAGAGTAATACTTCTCTTATTTGTATTGTAAGCAAAGAAAAATAGGCTCTTTTCCTTATCTGGTACGTCATTTATAAATGGACCTATATTTCTACCACTATCTCCCCCAGGGGGTTCAATCTTTATTACATCTGCCCCGAGTTCTGCCAATATCTTCCCGCAGAAATATCCCATCTCGTTTGTAATATCTAATACACGATATGGCGATAGTGGTAAATCGTTAAATCCCTTGTCCATAAAATTCCTCAATTTTTCATGAAAGGTAATTAAAAACCTCTCCCTTTTGTGTCACAAATATTCCTTTAACCTTCCCTTTAAAAATCTCCATCCCTTTCTTTATTCCAGTTACGAAAAATAAGGTTGAAATTATATCAGCATCAATCGCCTTTTCACAAATAACCGTTGAACTTATCAACTTCTTAGAAGGTAGCCCTTTTCTTGGATCAATAATATCGTTATAAGACCTGTAATAGTTTCCACTTGTTGCTATAGCTTTATCAAAGATCTCGACAGAGGCTATCAGTTTTCTCCTTTCACTCGGGTCCCTTATGCCAATCCTCCAAGGGATATCAACGCCTTTTCCGCCGATCGTCCCTATATCGCCGCCAGCATTTATCAGTCCGTGATTGATATTATTCCTCCGTAATATTCCGATTGCTCTATCAATTGCATAACCCTTTGCAACAGAGGCTAAAGTGATAGACATACCGGATCTCTGAAAACCTACTAATTCTTTTTCAATCATGATACTCTTATATCCCACATAAGCAAGTCTCTCTTTAATCTCTTTCCTTTTAGGTATCTCATTATTAATCCTTTTTTCATTCCAGAGTCTTAAAACTGGTAAAACTGTAATATCAAAGGCCCCATTGCTTATTTCTGAATGATAAATCGCCCTCTCTATGACATACCTTGTATCTTCACTTATTCGTTTAATAAAGCCGTCCCTGTTAAGCCTTGAAACCTCACTTTCCTCATAGTAAAGACTCATTAAATTTTGAATCCTTGAGATTTCATTAAAGGCCTCGCTTATCGCCTTTAAGCCCGCTTTTTGATCTTTATGAAAAATTTTAATTAAAACAAATGTCCCTAAAAGATTTTTTATATCTTTTATCTCATACACTTCATTTAATCTTCGTCTTTGCTATAATCTCTTCTATCTTCCTTCTTATTCCATCTGTTAGCCATGTTGACGAAAGGGTGGCATCGGTTATAGCATCTATTTTACCGTCAGGCGTAAGATTGATCTCTTCACATTTTAAACCTATGAACCGTTTCTCAAAGCCCTCACTAATAAGATCTTCACTCCACGGCTCTTTTTCCATTTCGGGATGAAGTGTAATATCAATATTTATTACCTTATACTCAATCGGATCAATAACCCCGTATACTCGATACCTATCCATCTCTTCCATTCCTGGTAAATTTTCAATCCCTTCAGGGATATCTTTTGTAAAGGCATAACCGATAAGCTCACCCTTTTCGTCATAGGCCTCCCAGCATACCAATTCATCCTGATTAATAATCTCCTTCATGTTGGTAATCTTTGGATATAATGATTTAAAAATCTCCATCTCCATTTCCTTTATCTATTGCCACGAAGGTTCATTCACAGCATGCATTGCTGCAAGTCTACCAAACACCATAGCAGCAGTGACCATTGTGCATGGCAAATAAGTACCATCATTTCCCCAGAGGCCTCCTGTCAACTCGCCTGCTGCATAAAGACTTGGAATAACCTCTCCATATTGATTCAATACCTGCATCTTCGTATTTATCTTCAATCCACCTTTGAATGAAGAGGTTGCACCCGTGCATCTATATCCATAAAAGGGTGGAGTATCTATCTTTATTGGTTTTCCCTCGCAGCCTTCAAGCGTGGACCTTCCAAATTCTGAATCATAACCCAGGGTATCAAGATCTCGGTTATATTTTTCAATAGTCGATTTTAATCCTACAGGATCTATTCCTAATTTCATGGCAAGCTCTTCAATCGTATCTGCCTGTGTTGGTTTTGCTTTATGAAGCATATGATGACGAAGCGTTGTTTTCATAATCTTGTCATCAATAATTGCAAACCAAATGTGACCTGGCTGTCTCATTCCTTCTTCTGAAACCAGGCCATAAAATTTCTCTCTCATACCTTCGTCAGCAAATCTTTTTCCATGGATATTTACAAAGATTCCACCTGCATAACCAACAAAATCCATAACACCAGATCTTGAATCAATATCTACAGCAAAACTTCCACAAACAGCATGACCAATATGGGATGTCCCTGCACCATGCTCCAGTGCCATTTTAAGTCCATCTCCAAGATGCCCATGGGCCATTGTTGGAAGCCAGTTAACAAATGCAGGACCATATTCAGCAACGAGTTCAGGATTTCTTCCAAAACCACCAGTCGTTAAAATTACTGCTTTTTTTGCCTTAAAATTCTTCTCCTCCTTATCTTTTACCTTCACCTTCAAACCCAGAACC
Source organism: Deltaproteobacteria bacterium (assembly GCA_037443425.1). GTDB lineage: Bacteria > Desulfobacterota > BSN033 > BSN033 > UBA1163 > JBBIOI01. Next base: position 3,984 of record JBBIOI010000103.1, on the reverse strand, counting down.
CTTCGAGTTGGAGGGTCCACAATCAATCTTTCAGCCCTGTGAGAAAGTAAAATCTCTGCACCTTTCTCCCTTGCTGCTTTCTCTAAGACTCTTGTCATTTCTGTTCCCTTTTTCCATATACCTCTTTTTTTCCTATGTGCAGGAGGGGCAAAAAGTTCCTTTCCAAACCCCATTCCAATCTGCTGACACCAGTAATATGTATCGAGTTGATTGTCTGCAAATACCCTCCACAGTTCAGGATCCCCTTTTGCAAGCTCAACTCCATCTCGATAGTAATCCTCAGGAGAATCATCAATACCAAGCTCTTTTTGAACATCTGTGCCTGCAAATGCAGGTCCTACATTGATCAGGGATAGACTTGGGGCTATATAGGGTAATAATTCAAGGACACAAACCTTTGCTCCCTTATCTGCTGCAACCCAGGCAGCTGGTAGTCCTGCTGTTCCTGCACCCACAATAATAATGTCTGCCTCATAATCCCATTTATCAGGGATACCTACTGGAACCATAATAAACCTCCTTTTTTATTTTTATTTAAAAACATTTTAAACTACCTCTTCATAGCATTTGGTAGAAATAGGGCAATATCCGGAAATGCTATAAGTATCGAAACACATACGGCCATTGAAATCACAAATGGTAAAGCACCTTGAAATATTATAGACATTGGAATATCCCTTGAAATCCCTTTAAGAACGAAGACATTCATTCCTATCGGAGGTGTAATCATGCCCATCTCCATCATGATAACTATTAAAACCCCGAACCAGATAGGATCATATCCTAAATTTATGATAACAGGATAAAGAATTGGCATTGTAATAAGAACCATTGCAAAGGCATCCATCAAACAGCCAAGGATTAAGTATAAAAAAAGGATGGCAACTAAGATACCTAACCGAGAAACAGGGAGTCCTGAAACAAAGTTTGCTAAGGCCATACTTACACCACTTGCAGCCATTAAGTATCCAAACAAGACTGCCCCTATGATAATTACAAAGACGAATCCAGTGACCCTGAGTGTATTCATAAATGAGGTTATAAGGCTATTCTTATTAATCTTCTTTCTGAAAAATGCTATTAAGAAAGCACTAAATGCACCGGCTGCAGCTGCCTCGGTCGGTGTTAAGATTCCACCGTAAATCCCACCCATAACAACAATAAATAATATCAATACACCCCAGATTTCTTTAAAAGCGATTAACTTTTCCTTTAAAGTCGTCTTCCCTCCGGGTGGGCCATAAAATGGATTTGTCTTTGCAAGTATATATACAGTTATCATAAATAAAGAAGCCAGCAGTATACCTGGGAATACACCTGCTAAAAAAAGTTTCCCTATGGATTGTTCTGTAATCAGTCCATAAAGGACGAATGCCATACTTGGGGGGATCAATATACCTAATGTTCCTCCTGCTGCAATTGAACCAAGGGCAAGTCTTGGGTCATATCTATGTTTCTTCATTTCTGGAAGTGCAAATGAACCAATGGTAAGCGCAGTGGCTTCGCTCGATCCACAAACCGCAGCAAAACCTGCGCATCCACCAATTGTGGCCATTGCAAGTCCTCCGGGAAGTCTTCCAAGCCATTTATATGTAGCTGAGTAGGCTTCCCTTGTAAGTCCTGAAGCATAGGCAAATTCACCCATGATAACGAATAATGGGATAACAGCTGTAATATAGTTTGCAGTCATACTATAAGCAGTTTGTGCAAGCCTGCTTAATGCTGCATCGATATTTGTTATCAGTGCAAGACCAACAACGCCAACAGCACCCATAGAAACGCCAATGGGTAATCCAAGGGCTATTAATATAAAAAGTGTTATACCTCCTGCAATTCCTATTTCGAGGCTACTCACTCTTTAATCTCCTTAGGGATTTTCTCCTCTGGTAGAGGATTAAATATATGTAAAAATGAGACTAAAGCAAGAACAAAACTCCCTACAGCTATTACAAAAATAAAAGGGGCTATTGGAATATGAAGTACGTAAGTATCTCTCACCGTGGGCGAAAGATATGAATGTGAAAATCGCAATGCTTCAAAACCCAAAATAGCAAAGAAGGCTGTGCATATGAGGTACATAATACTTCCACATAAAGCTCGTATCCTTTTTGGAAATTTAGATACGACTAATTCTACATAAATATGGCTTCTTCTAACCTCTGTATAAGCGACTGAAAAAAAGGCAATTACCACTGTTATTAGCTCAATGACTTCAATAGTACCTGGAAGTGGTTTTTTAAATAAGAATCGGGATAAAACATTTATAACAACAAAAAGTATAAGTATACTAAGGCCAGTAATTGCAATCCAGGTAAGCCCAATGGCGATATTATATATCCTTGCTCTAATGCTTTTAAACACCATTCATTTAATCCATTGATAAAACCATTTAATTTATATTTGGCAGGGTTAAGAAGTTGTTCAAATCAACTTCTTAACCCTGATAACCTATAGATTACTTTGTCATTTCTTTTATAAGTTTATATAACTCTCTTGCAGGAAATCCCTTTGCCTCAACCTCTTTTACCCACTCTTCTTCTATTGGCTTCGCAGCCTCTATCCAGCGAGCCCTCTCTTCTGGTGAAAGCTCAATAAATTCAATCCCCCTCTTTTTACATATATCCATAGTGCGATCAGTTGCTGCCTTCCATGACCTTGCCTGAAGATCAGCTGCCCAGATACTTAGCTCTTCAATAATCTTTTGATCGGTGGGAGGAATCTTATTCCATGTTTCCCATCTCATCCCCACAAAGTTACTTCCGCTTCCAAGATTTAGAAGTGTGACATATTTTGTGATTTCTATAAGTTTAAATGCTAATTGAGCCTCAAGAGGAATAATCTGTCCACTAATCATACCCCTCTCCATTGCTGTATACATATCTACTACGGTTACCTGTTCTGGTGAGGCACCAACAGCCTTAATAAGTTTGGGCATGAGTTTTCCACCGGGGAAACCAATAACAAGGCCTTTCATATCCTCCATTGTCCTTACAGGCTTTCTTGCAAGGTGTAAAACATTTGGTTCAAAACGTCCTGTCCATAGCACCTTCATGTCTTTATAGTGATAGGGAATAAGAAATTTTTTATAAACCTCATCCCTTAAAACCTTTCCAACAGGATGAGCTGCACCGGCAGGGATCAAAAATGGAAGGTGGAACGCCTCTTCCAATGGATGACGACCTGGATAATAAGTAGAGATCAATACTCCAACATCACATGTTCCTTTTAATACCATGTCATACATTTCTGTAACTTTTCCTAAAAGCTCAGCCGGGAAAATCTTTGCTGTTACCCTTCCCTCGGTTCTCTTTTTCAACTCCTCTGCCCAGGGGACAAGGACATCCTTATGCTGGACATGAATTGGTGGGAAGTGATGGGCCACTTTCAGCTCGATCGGTTTTACCTGAGCCCCTGCAATTCTAAAAAACAATACCAAAAAAATTATCCCAATTAATGACATCACCTTAAAACTTATCTTTCCCATTTTACTTTACCTCCTTTCTTTTTTACTGACCGGTTGGTAAAATTGATAGCAGAAAATACTCCTTATGTCAAGGCCGATAATTATTAATTCTCTCCCGATAGAAAAACTGTATACACCCTCTTTTTTAAACTTATTAGATGGCCTCATAAGGAAGAATGGTTGACAGAGAATAAAAAAGTCCATTAAAATATTAAAAAGGTTTCTTAAAGATCTTGAAGTAATCATGGCCATAAAAATAAATCTCTTCTATCCCCATCTTCAACAATTCACTAACTATCAGGAACAGGTAGAGGTTAATGGCTCTACCATTGGTGAATGTCTATCCGATTTAGTAAAACGGTATCCTGGCATTGACAAAGTCCTCTTTGATGAATCTGGGAAATTAATCAATTACGTTTATGTACTTATTAATGGCAAAAGTCATTATCCAACAAACCTATCCCAACCAGTAATTGATGGAGATGAGCTTTCTATCGCCCTCCTCCTCGCCGGCGGTTAAT
>JBBIOI010000102.1:0-12401 GCA_037443425.1 Deltaproteobacteria bacterium | reverse complement strand
CACTTACGATATAAAGCAACAAGACTACCCTGAAGCATCAGTTTGGAACAATGCTGAATCTCTTTCAATAAAGCCTTTTTCTTTTTAATTAATCGTTTCATATCTGTATTATATTAATACAAAACAGAATATTTGTCAAGGACTTTTTCAGAGGTCTCGAAAAAAGAGAGATCTGAAAAAGTTCTTAATAGACTGGGGAGGTAGGGTTCAAAACTGACTTTTTCCACAGTCATTACGAGCATTTATTTATTCTGTCATTACGAGCCCGAAGGGCGTGGCAATCTCATAGGTTTCTTGCTCAGCTCGGAATTAAAATTTTGAAGAGATTGGTTCGGCTTTTTGCCTCGCAATGACAATCTGAGATTGTTCAATCTATAGAAGGTATCCGCTCGAAGGTTTTTTCACTTCACCTCCCCATATGAAAAGATTTTTAAATAGTTTTTCAGAGCTCTCTAAAAGAGACCAAAAAGAACTCTGAAAAACTATTTAAAAATTCTTTCATAAATGGGGAGGTGGGATGAAAAAGCCACGGTCTTGGCTTATTGACTTTCTTCAACGAGACTGTGTCGCGTAGTTTTACATAAGAAATAAAACCAAATACGGCAAAGGGACAAGCCCTTGCCCATTCGAAGGGTTTCGAACCCTATTTCTCCAGTATATTAAAGACTTTTTTTCAGGGGTCTCTAAAAAGAGCCGAATTAATCTCTTCCAAATTTTCATTCCGAGTAAAACAAAGAATCTATGAGATTGCCACGGCCTTTGGGCTCGCAATGACTGATAAATAGAAACTTCTTGTTGACAGATGAAAGATTTTTATATTAAGAATTCATAAGAATTTAATTCTATGGAGAGGTCGATGGAGGTTTCTCATCAATATATCCCGGTCAATATTGAAGATGAAATGAAGCGCTCCTACATGGATTATGCGATGAGCGTAATCATTGGGAGGGCACTTCCAGATGTAAGGGATGGTTTAAAGCCTGTGCACCGTAGGATCCTTTATGCGATGAATGAACTTAACAACGACTGGGATAAACCATATAAAAAATCTGCCCGAATCGTTGGAGATGTTATAGGAAAATATCATCCCCATGGCGATATGGCTGTTTATGATGCCATCGTTAGAATGGCCCAAGACTTTTCTCTCCGTTATCCTCTCATTGATGGACAAGGAAATTTTGGCTCCATTGATGGAGATCCACCTGCAGCAATGAGATACACCGAGATACGGATGGCAAGGCTTGCTGGTGAACTCCTTGCAGATATAGACAAAGAGACCGTAGATTTCGTTCCAAATTATGATGAATCATTAATGGAGCCATCTGTACTTCCTGCAAAATTTCCCAACCTAATTGTTAATGGCTCATCCGGAATTGCTGTTGGGATGGCAACTAATATCCCTCCTCATAACCTTGTCGAAACCATTGACGCCTTGATCGCCTTGATTGAAAATCCCGATATCTCTATTGAAGAGTTAATGAAATTTATTCCAGGCCCTGATTTTCCAACAGGTGGATTTATATATGGTAAAGATGGTATTAAACAGGCTTACGAAACCGGAAAAGGAGTTATACAGCTTCGTGCCCGCGCCTTAATTGAAAGAGACAGAAAGGGTGAAAGAGAATCCATCATTATCACTGAGCTTCCTTATCAGATCAATAAGGCAAAACTTATAGAAAAGATTGCTGAGCTTGTTCAGGAAAAGCTGATAGAGGGGATTAGCAATATTAGAGATGAATCAGACCGTGAAGGCATGAGGGTTGTTATCGAGATAAAAAGAAATGAGGTTGCAGAGGTTATCCTTAATCAACTTTATAAACATACCCAGATGCAAACCTCCTTTGGTATCATACTGCTTGCAATCCATCAAAATCAGCCAAAGCTTCTAACTCTCAAAGAGATGTTAAATCTCTTTTTACAACATCGGCTGGAGGTAGTTACCCGTAGGTCGCGCTTTGAATTAAAAAAGGCTGAGGCGAGGGCACACATCTTAGAGGGTTTGAAAAAGGCCCTTGATCATATCGATGCCATAATAGCAACGATTAAGGGTTCAAAGACACCAAAGGATGCAAAAGATAATCTCATCAGCCGTTTCGGCCTCTCTGAAGAACAAGCCCAGGCAATACTTGACATGAGACTTCAACGTCTGACTAACCTTGAACAACGTAAAGTAGTTGAGGAGTATGAAGAGACTATAAAATTAATCAACAGGCTAAAAGATCTTCTTTCAAGTGAGAGATTAATGCTCAATCTTATTAAAGAGGAACTTATTTCAATCCGTGACAACTTTGGGGATCAGCGTCGAACCGAGATCCTTGAAACGGCCCAAGACATCCGAATTGAGGACCTGATTGCTGAAGAGGATATGGTTGTAACGATTACACATTCAGGCTATATTAAAAGAAATCCGATAAGTATATATAGGAGTCAACATCGAGGCGGTAGAGGAAAGGTAGGACTCAATATCAAGGAAGAGGATTTTGTTGAAGACCTATTTATTGCCTCTACCCATGATTACATCCTATTTTTTACTGACGCAGGGAAGATTCACTGGATGAAGGTTCACGAGCTTCCACAAGCAGGTCGTTTAACGCGAGGAAAGGCTATTGTTAACCTTCTTAATCTTGGCCCTAATGAGAAAGTAACAACCGTTCTTCCTTTAAAAGATTTTTCACCAGGAAAGTTTATCACTTTCGCCACAAAAAGAGGGGTAATCAAAAAGACGGCCCTTGAGGCATACAGTAACCCTCGTTCAGGAGGAATCATTGCAATTAGTCTTGATGAAGGTGATGAGCTTATCTCGACCAAACTCACAGATGGCAATCAATATCTATTTATTGGAACAAAACTTGGAAAGGCGATTCACTTTCCAGAATCTCAGGTAAGAGAGACAGGAAGAGTTGCTCGGGGGATTAGGGGAATTAAACTCTCCAAAGATGATGAGGTTATTGGAATGGAGGTAGTTTATCCACACACCCAGATTCTTACTGTAACAGAAAACGGTTACGGAAAGAGGACTGAGGCATCCCAATACAGGATACAGAGTCGAGGAGGCTCAGGAATATTTACAGTTAAAAGGACTCCTAAGACTGGTAATGTTGTAAGCATTAAAACAGTAGTTGAAGATGATGATTTAATGCTCATCTCCAATAAAGGTAGAATCATAAGGTTAAGGGCAACTGACATCCCAATTCAAGGGAGAAACACCCAGGGGGTAAGATTGATTACTCTTGAGGAGGGGGAAAAAGTTGTTGCAGTTGAAAGGTTGGCTGAAAAAGAAGAGGCTTGATTTTTTTATAAAAAAGGGTTATAAATTTTTTAGTTAAGTTTTTCCTCAAATTTCCCCTCAATAAAATTGGTTCAGTTATCCACAAATGTGGAAATTGTGTTGAAAAAGGTTTGTAAGATATTAAAAATGAAAAATTTTTACTTTGATAAAAAATTCTCCTCTTTAAATAAATTATCTTTTTTCATTAAAACCTACTTTCAAGGTCTACTCCATGGAAGATCTATGGTCTAAAGTGGTCGATTCTTTAAAAGAAAGAATCGGCCCCCAAAATTTTGAGATTTGGATAAAACCGATAAATTTTATCTCTTTTACTGAAGATGTATTGGAATTAGAGGTTCCAAATAGATTTTTTAAAGACTGGATTAATGAAAACTATTCCTCTCACATTAAAGAGATCGTCTCATTTTATACCCAAATGCCCTGTTCTATAAGATTTCGTATAAAAAATGGAAAAAATAAGGAAAAAGAAGATATCGCTTTAACCTCTTTTTATGAAAAGCAAATTGGTTTGCCTCCTCAATCTATATTTAATCCTAAATATACATTCGAAAATTTTGTTGTAGGGGCAAGCAATCAATTTGCCAATGCAGCATGCCTTGCAGTTGCAAATTCTCCTGCTAAGAATTACAATCCACTATTCATTTATGGAGGCGTTGGTTTAGGAAAGACTCATCTGCTTCATGCTATTGGTAATTATATCATCCAGCACCGTATCTTACCCGATGTGAAAAAGATCTGTTATATAACCTCTGAGGAATTCACAAATGAAGTGATAAACTCGATAAGATATGAAAAGATGGATGAATTTAGAAATAAATATAGAAAGATGGATATCCTCTTAATTGACGATATTCAATTTATTGCGGGTAAGGATAGAACTCAGGCAGAATTCTTTCATACATTTAACTCACTCTATGAGGCAAGAAAACAGATCGTTGTAACAAGTGATAAATTTCCAAAGGATATTCCCGATTTTGAGGAGCGCTTGAGATCACGATTCGAGTGGGGGTTAATCGCAGATATCCAACCTCCTGATATTGAAACAAAAGTTGCTATTTTGAAAAAGAAGGCTGAACAGGAAAATATATCTATTCCAAATGATGTAGCATTCTTTTTGGCTTCACAGATAGATTCAAATATAAGGATGTTAGAGGGTTCGCTCATAAGAGTAAGTGCATTTGCCTCTCTTAAAAATGTCCCAATTGATATTCAACTTGCAAAAGATGTATTGAAAAATATTATAAAGCCAAAGGAAGAGCTTATCTCCATAGACCTTGTCCAAAAGGTTGTATCAAATCATTTCAATATAAAGGTCTCTGATCTAAAGATTAAAAGAAAATATAAGAATTATGTGCTTCCAAGGCAAATTGGTATGTACCTTTCAAGAAAATTAACAAATGCTTCTCTTATTGAGATTGGAGAAAAGTTCGGCGGAAAAGACCACTCAACCGTTCTTCATTCTATAAAGAAGATTGAAGAAAGGATGGCAAAAGAAAATTCATTTAAGGAAATGATCGAATCATTAATCGGTAGAATCAAGAGTTAAATGATGTTGAAATTATTATAATGCATAGGAATAATTGGTTCCAATTTTTGATAAATTATATTTTTCGACATTTAATTTTAAAAAATAAGGCTATGAAATCTTATTAATTTTTATATGTTGTATCATTTTTCCCCAATTTCACATTATCTACGATGAAGTCTTATTTTATATATAAAAATAATCTTATTAGGAGGAAAAGATGGATTTTGTTATTAATAGAAGAGAATTTTTAAAAGGTTTAGCAATAATGCAGGGTATTACTGGAAGAAGGACAACCTTACCAATCCTTTCTCACATATTGATGGAATGGCAGAATGATTCGCTCACAATTACTGGAACAGACTTAGAAACTGCTATAAAAGAAGATTTAAAGGTCTCGACTTACAGAAATGGCAAGGCATCTGTATCAGCAAAGAAGCTTTATGAAATTGTTAGAGAGCTTCCTGAAGAGGATATACAAATAGAAAAGAATGATGAAACTCACTGGATTATTATTCGATGTGGAAAGTCAATATTTAACCTTGCAGGATTGGACCCTGAAGAATTCCCATCGCTTCCTCCTTATAAAGAAGAGCAATTTAGTCAGATTCCATCAAAGTTATTAAAGGATATGATTGAAAAGACAACTTTTGCAGCTTCAAACGAGGAATCCAGATACCATTTGAATGGAGTTTTTTTAGTACAGAAAAAGAAGCAAGATAAGGATGTTTTAAGGATGGTTGCTACTGATGGCCATCGTCTTTCACTTATAGATCGTGAGATTCAAAGAATTCAAGGGATTGATAAGGGTGTGATTATTCCCAAAAAGGGTATCCTTGAAATTAAAAGAATTATTGGAGATATGGATGAAGAAGAGAGAATGGATATCTACTTTAATCAAACCAATGGGTTCTTTAGAATAGGAAAATCATTAATGATAATTAGATTAATAGAAGGAGAATTTCCTGAATATGAGCAAGTTATACCAAAGGATAATGATAAAAAGTTATTATTAGATAAATACAAGGTTTATGGTTCCCTAAAGAGGGTTTCAACAATGGTAAGTGAGAGAGGAGAAGGAATCAAGTTACTTTTAAAGAATAATTTAATGGAACTTTCTTCTTTTCATCAAGATTTTGGAGATGCTAAGGAAGAGGTGGATATATTTTACGATGGACCAACTTTTGAAATAGGATTCAATGTGAGATACCTAATAGATGCATTAAATGTGATAGATACAGATCAAGTAAAAATGGAATTGAAGGATGAAGGAAGTCCTTGTCTTATAAGACCAAATATTACTTCAGAGATAGAAGATCAACTGTGTATCATCATGCCAATGAGGCTCTAAATTCTTTAAAGACAATTCAGGAGGTAAGATGAAAGAGGTTACCGAGCAGTATACAGCAGATCAGATTAAAGTATTAGAAGGACTGTCAGCAGTTAGAAAAAGACCTGCAATGTATATAGGAAATACTGGAATTGAGGGACTTCATCATTTAGTCCAGGAATTGGTTGATAATAGTATTGATGAAGCCCTTGCAGGATATTGTCAAAAGATAGAAGTTATTATTCATATTGATAATAGTGTAACTGTAAGAGATGATGGTCGTGGTATCCCTGTAGATATTCATGAGAAGGAGAAAAGACCTGCTGTTGAGGTTGTAATGACAAAACTTCACTCGGGAGGTAAATTTGATAGTAAAAGTTATAAGTTTTCAGGCGGTCTTCACGGGGTAGGGCTTTCTGTCGTTAATGCACTTTCTGAATTTGTTGAGTTAGAGATAAGAAGGGATGGAAAGGTTTATCATCAGAGATATGAAAGAGGAGAAGCCAAAACAAAGCTCGAAATAATTGGAAAGGCAAAGTCTACAGGGACACAGATTAGATTCAAACCAGATAGTGAAATATTTGAAACCACAAACTTCAATTTTGATATCTTATCTCAACGTTTAAGGGAATTAGCCTTTTTAAACAAAGGCCTTTCAATAAGTATTGAAGATGAAAGAACGGGGAAGAGACATGACTTCTTCTATAAAGGTGGGATTATCTCCTTTATTGAATATTTAAATAAAAATAAGAACTGTCTTCATCCAAAGCCGATTTATATTTACGGTGAAAAAAATGGTGTAGAGGTAGAGATTGCGTTCCAGTATAATGATGGTTATGCAGAGAACATATTTTCATTTGCAAACAATATAAATACACATGAGGGTGGGACCCACCTTATAGGTTTTAAAACTGCACTGACAAGGACAATAAACCAGTATGCATCCAGTAATAATTTACTTAAGGGAATAAAAGAGAATATTACTGGTGAGGATACGCGAGAAGGCCTGGCAGGTGTAGTTAGTGTAAAACTTCAAGAACCTCAATTTGAGGGACAGACAAAAACAAAACTTGGAAACAGTGAAGTGAAGGGAATTGTTGAGGCACTGGTAAATGAGAAACTCGGGAGTTATTTTGAGGAGAACCCTTCTGTTGCAAGAAAGATCATATCAAAGGTGATAGAGGCTGCAAGGGCAAGGGAGGCAGCCCGAAAGGCAAGGGAGTTGAGCAGAAAGAAAGGGATGCTTGAAGAAGACTCACTCCCTGGAAAGCTTGCAGACTGTCAGCAAAAAGATCCAAGATTTAGTGAGATATTCATTGTTGAAGGTGACTCGGCAGGGGGTTCAGCCAAACAGGGGAGAGATCGAACCAATCAGGCAATACTACCTATTAAAGGAAAGATTTTAAATGTTGAGAAGGCTCGTTTTGATAAGATGCTGGCAAATGAGGAAATTAGACTACTTATTTCGGCCTTGGGAGCAGGAATAGGAAAGGAAGATTATGATATTGATAAACTACGCTATCATAAGATCATCATTATGACCGATGCTGATGTCGATGGGTCTCATATACGTACACTCCTTCTAACCTTTTTCTACAGACATATGCCAGAAGTTATAGAAAAAGGCTACTTATATATAGCTCAGCCACCTCTCTTTAAAGTTACAGAAGGGAAAAAGGACATATATATTAAGAATGAAGATGAATTTAATAAATTTCTGATAAATAGGGCAATTGCAAAAGGTGAAGTGATTGTTCAGCAGACGAATAAAAAATTGACAGATAAGAAATTAAACCTACTTTTGGAAAAGATACTCCTTTTCAATAATCTATCTCAAAGGATTCAAAAGAAAGGCTATCCAAACTCTATACTGAGATTCCTTTTAAAAAATGATATCCAAAGCCAGTCTATGTTCAAAGATAAGGAAGGGATTAAAAGGCTTCAAAAACTGTTAGGAGAGAATGGGTTTGAGGTTATTGATATATATTGGGATGAAGAAGAGAATCTTTATGAAATAGAACTTAGGGGTTTAAACGGAAAGGAACAGAGGTCAAAGATTAATTGGGGTTTGATCTCTTCGGTAGAGTATCGTCATCTTTTACAGGTGTATAATGATATCCAGCAATTGGCACCACCGCCGTATATCGTCATAGAGGATGGAAATAAGGTTTTAATCGAGGAAGAGGAAGGACTATTAAATTCTTTAGGGCAATTAGGGAGAGAGGGCCTTACAATACAGAGATATAAAGGACTTGGAGAGATGAATCCTCAACAGCTATGGGAGACTACCATGAATCCGCAGACTCGAACACTTTTGAAAGTGACAATTGAAGATGCAATAGAGGCAGATGAGATATTTAGCATCCTGATGGGTGATGAGGTTGAACAGAGAAGAAAGTTTATCGAAGAGAATGCACTTATGGTTCAAAGGCTTGATATCTAAATTTAGGAAATAAGATGCTTATTATAGGGTTGACCGGAGGTGTTGCCAGTGGAAAGAGCTTGGTTTCTGAGGTATGGAGAAAAGAGGGTGCCTATATTATAGATGCAGATCAGATCGCAAGGGATCTTGTAAAACCCTATTCAGACTCGTGGAAGGATATAGTAGATGTATTTGGAATAGAGGTTGTTCAAGAAGATGGCAATATTAATAGAAGAAGATTAGCTTCTATCATTTTCTCAAATCCAGAAAAAAGGGAACACCTGAATAAGATACTTCATCCACGAATCAAAGAAGAGATTAATAAGAGAATAAATGAGATCAGGGATAAAAATCCCAAGGCTATTGTGGTCATTGATGCTCCACTTCTTATAGAGAGTAAGGATTATCGCCAGGTGGACAAGGTGGTTGTAGTGACATCCAGCGAGGATAATCAGATTGAAAGAATTAAGTTACGTAATGGACTTAGAAAAGAAGAGGCAAAAATGATTATTGATTCCCAAATGCCCCTATCAGAGAAGTTAAAGTTTGCGGACTTCGTGATAGAAAATGATGGTTCAATTGAAGACGTTAGAAAGAGGGCAATAGAGATATTTAAAGAGATTAAATCATCTTTGAATAAAGAGTAAAAAAATTAGTAGGAGGGTGAAGGATATATTTATGGATATTAAAGAATTAAAAAAGAAAAAGATAAGTGAATTAACAAAGATCGCAAGAGAACTGAATGTAGAAGGTGCAAGTGGGATGAGGAAGCAGGAGTTAATCTTTGCAATACTACAGGCCCAGACAGAAAAGAATGGTCTTATCTTTGGAGAGGGAGTCCTTGAGATATTGCCCGATGGATTTGGATTTCTTAGGGCACCTGATTACAATTATCTCCCTGGGCCAGATGATATCTATATCTCTCCATCCCAGATTAGGAGGTTTAATCTTCGAACAGGGGATACGGTTTCAGGTCAGATAAGACCGCCAAAAGATACGGAGAGATATTTTGCAATGCTAAAGGTTGAGATGGTTAATTATGAAGATCCTGAGGTTGCCCGCGACAAGATCCTATTTGATAATCTTACCCCTCTTTATCCAATGGAAAGGATTCACTTAGAGATTGAAGACGAGCCAGAGAATTACTCTGCAAGGGTAATGGACCTTCTTACTCCAATAGGTAAGGGCCAAAGGGGTTTAATCGTTGCTGCACCAAGGACAGGAAAGACTATGCTTTTACAGACTATTGCTCATAGTATCTTAGCCAATCATCGCGAGATTTATCTGATCGTGCTTCTTATCGATGAAAGACCCGAAGAAGTCACAGACATGGAACGCTCTGTAGATGCGGAGGTAATAAGTTCAACCTTTGATGAGCCGGCACAACGTCATGTCCAAGTGGCTGAAATGGTCATTGAGAAAGCCAAGCGCCTTGTCGAACATAAAAGAGATGTTGTTATCTTATTGGATAGCATTACACGACTTGCAAGGGCTTATAATGCAGTTGTTCCTCCGAGTGGTAAGATCCTATCTGGAGGGATTGATGCCAATGCACTTCAAAGACCTAAAAGGTTTTTTGGTGCAGCAAGAAATGTTGAGGAAGGTGGGAGTCTTACAATTATTGGTACAGCCTTGATAGATACAGGAAGCCGGATGGATGAAGTGATATTCGAAGAGTTTAAAGGTACAGGCAATATGGAAATACATTTAGACAGAAGACTGGTTGAAAGAAGGATATTCCCTTCCATTGATATCCAGCGTTCTGGAACACGAAAAGAAGAGCTTCTCATAGACCCACAGGATTTAAATAGGATTTGGCTCCTGAGAAAGGTACTTCAACCAATGAATACAGTGGAGAGTATGGAATTTCTTCTTGAGAAGATGCGTAATACAAAGAGTAATCGTGAGTTTCTCGATTCAATGAATCAATAGAGATTTAGGTTTGAAAAAATTTTAAAAATCAGTAAGATTTAATTAGGAGGTAGAAATGAAGAAGGACATTCACCCAGAATTTTATGATGCAATAATAAGATGTGCCTGCGGCGCTACTTTCGAAACGAAAAGTACAAAGAAGGAGATCCATGTAGAAATCTGTTCAAACTGTCATCCTTTCTTTACAGGAAAACAGAAATTTTTGGATACTGCTGGAAGGATAGAACGCTTCCAGAAAAAATATGGAAAGAAGAATGGTGAATAATATATTTCTAATCATCTCGCCATCCTTAGAGATTTCTCATACTATTTTAATAAAAGGTATCCTTTCTTTTATTATTAAAGACCTTAAGGAATCCTACCAGCATTAGTTTATTTCGGGGGAAAAATGTATATACTAAAGAAAGATCCCTCAAGGGGAGATTCTCTTTCTAAACGCATATCCTCTAAGAATAGTATTAATGGAATAAGGGTTGGAGGTCAGGCTGTAATTGAAGGGGTTATGATGAGATCATCCCAATCTATGGCAATCGCTGTAAGGAGACAGGATGGAGAGATTGTTGTGAAAAGGAAGAGACTGAATTTTTTCTCTGAAAGGGGGATTATATCTAAGATTCCCTTTCTGAGAGGACTGATAAGTCTAATCTCTGCCCTTATACTCGGGATTGAGGCATTAAATTTCTCTGCCAATCAAGCAGTGGGTAAAGAAGAAGACAGAAACAAGGCCCAAATGGTATTTATGTTCTTTATTGCTATCTGCTTTGGCATAATCATATTTTTTATCTTTCCTCTCTTTTTGACAAAAGGATTGATTACCCTGCTCCCTTCGGATTTTCGTAACGGGATTTTTTTTAATCTCTTAGATGGGATCATTCGACTGGTGATCTTTCTTTTGTATCTAAAAATGATCTCTTTATTAAAAGATATAAAAAGGGTTTTCCAGTATCATGGAGCTGAACATAAGTCCATATTTGCCTTCGAATCAGGAGAAGATTTAAGACCTGAAAAGGTTAAAAACTTCAGCTACCTACATCCCAGATGTGGAACAAGTTTTCTACTTATTGTTATGATAGTTAGCATATTTATCTTTACACTCATTCCAAATCAACTATCCTTAGGATATAAGATAATTTCTCGATTGTTACTTATTCCTCTGATTGCAGGCATTTCCTATGAGATGATAAGATATGCTGACAGAAAAAGGGATAATAAAGGTATAAATTATTTTATAAAACCAGGTCTCTGGCTACAAAGGCTTACTGCCCAGGAACCATCTGAAGGACAGATTGAGGTTGCTATTAGGGCCTTAAATGAGGTTTTAAATATGGAGAGGTCATTTATTAAAAACGATTGAGGTGGAGATATGTTTGAAAAACTGGAAGAGGTTGAGCGAAGATATGAATCACTCTCAAACCTTCTGGCTCAACCAGAAATAATAAACAAACAAGATGAACTCCAGAAGATTGCTAAAGAGTATGCAGAACTTGGCAAGATAGTTGAGCTTTACAGGCGATTCAAACGACTTGGGGTAGAGATTGAAGAGAGTGAATATCTTTTGGAGCAAGAAAAAGATGAAGATATTAAGAAATTGGCAAAAGAAGAGATTCATCGGTTGACTGAGGAGAGGACTAGGGTAGAGGAGGAACTTAAATTAGCACTTCTTCCAAAAGATCCAAACGATGAAAAAAACATTCTGCTTGAGATAAGGGCAGGCACAGGAGGTGAGGAGGCAGGCCTGTTTGCAGCCGATCTATTTAGGATGTATTCCAAGTTTGCAGAAAAACAGGGCTGGCGAATGGAGGTCCTGAGCCGACATTTCACAGGTGTGGGTGGTTTTAAAGAGATTATAGCTTTAATTGAAGGTAAGGGAGCTTACAGTAGATTAAAGTTTGAAAGTGGTGTC
>JBBIOI010000101.1:0-12511 GCA_037443425.1 Deltaproteobacteria bacterium | reverse complement strand
TCCTCATCATCCACAATCAGGATCTTTTCTTTCATAATTTTTCACTCTCCTGGCAAATCATTCTTAATACCCATTATCATACCCCTGATAAATAATCAACATAACATTTCAATCAACCATTACTCATGGGCCTATGATAGAGGCTATCAATAATTTCCAATTCCTACTTTCTGTTTGAGTATATTCAAATCCTCTTCTGAATGGGCAAAGATACTTGTATTTCCAAGTCTTACATTTTTAAGACCAACTGACTTTACCTCATTATATGCCTCTATCATTTCCTCAAGCTTCGGCGGTTTAAACCGCTTCATTTGATACTCCGGGAAAAATGCCAGTATTGTGAAAGGTATCTCGGGATCTACATCAAAAATCAATTGTGCAATCTTTCGAAGCTGATCGGTCTCAATAAGCTTAGGTATATAAAGGGAGAGAACCTCAAGCACAAATCCCCTTTTCACAATCTCTTCAGGAAGTCTGAGGATATGTCTGTTAAAACATCCGGTAAGCCATTTATGGTCCCCACTATCAAAGGCCTTTATATCAAGCCAGAATGAATCTACGCCAGCATCTTTTAGTTCATCCAGTGTCTTTGGCGTAAGCCCATAACCATTTGTCTCTATAAGTACCCAGAGATCTGTTTCTGATTTGATCCTCTCTGTACATTTAATGTAAAATTCTGGGCTACAAGTAAGATCACCGCCAGTAAATGCCACTATATTTCTTGCAGGTCCCCATCCCTGAGGACTCAAAACAATATCCTTCTTTTGGATCACGTTTGGACAATGAGTGGATCTTCTGCCATACATCACACAAGAACCACAACAATGGCAGGTACTATGGGCATGGAATGCTGTGGCCTTTTCACGGGGTTCTCGTAAGGTTACCTCCTTTTCATACTCTTTGCAAGCCCTTAGGATATCAGCAGGAGACCACCAATCTCCTTTTGCAATCTTTGTAAAACTCCAGGAATGACATTTTCTACATGAAAAATTACATCCTGACTGATATATGGATAGATAATTTTCAGGACGTGAGAGATGGATGGCTGAGATAAGTCTTAAAGGTCCATTATCTGAAGATTTGATAGTTACTTCACACGCAAAGTATTTTTTACCATCTACCTCAACCAAACAGCTTCCCTGTGGATAACCTTGTCTGATTAGATTGCATATCATAAATAAAGTTTATCACACATTGTCTTCTACTTGCAAGAAAAGAAGGCTCTATGATATAGATTAATTGAAATGATATTCTTTTAAGAGGGATTAAAATGGAAGAAAAAATTACACAGGTTGCCCAATTCATAGTATCATCAAATAGGATTGTCGTATTTTCAGGCGCAGGCCTAAGTACAGAGTCTGGAATACCTGACTTTAGGAGCCCTGGAGGCGTCTGGAGTCGTTACAATCCTGAAGATTTCTATTTTCAGAAATTTATATCAAGTGAAGCCTCTCGTGAAAAATACTGGCAAATGGCAACAGAGATGTATGAGCCTATGAAGAAGGCAGAACCAAACCTCGCTCACTTAGCCATTGCTGAACTTGAAAGGCTCGGTAAACTTGATTGTGTAATTACCCAGAATATAGATGGACTACATCTTAAGGCCGGAAATTCTCCACAAAAGGTTATTGAACTTCATGGGACAGCAATGTATGTTACCTGTTTGGATTGTCATAAAAGATATGAACGTGATGAGATTCAGGAAAGGATTAAAAAGGGAGTGAAGGTACCTTATTGCGATGACTGTGGTGGACCACTCAAGCCTGCTACAATTTCATTTGGACAGGCTATGCCTGAAAGAGAAACCCAGGAGGCTTATAATAGATCATCAATATGTGATCTTTTTATTGTGATTGGTTCTTCTTTGGTGGTTCAACCTGCTGCCTCAATGCCACTTGTGGCAAAACGTAGTGGTGCGAGGCTCGTAATCATCAATAGGGATCCAACACCTTACGATAATATAGCAGATATCGTCATCCACGGCTTAGCAGGCCCAACAATGTCAAATATCTTAAAAGAGGTAAAAAGAAAATTAGGGATGGAGTGTTAAAATTTAATTCCTTACAAACCCTTCTTGTAGGATTTTTCCAGAATCATCAAATTCAATAAAATAAACAAAGGGCATTCGAACCCCAGAAATAAAAAATCTCAAATCCATAAACTCAACTCTATGACGACCGTTTCTCGAGTTTATATCCTTAACCACGGGAAAGCGTGCAAACCAGTAATAAAACTTTATGCCTTCTGTTAGCAGGGCCTTCTTGACCCAAGGCGAATCCTTTAGCTTTGCCCATGATTGGTATTTCACATTATCCTTCGGGTAATAAAGATTTTCTAAGAGTCTTAATCTTTCAAAAAAACTTGTTTTTTCAATTGATTCAATTTTTATATCATCCGGAACATCCTTTCTTCTAAGGTCTATATATCCCAGGTAAATATTTTCTTTTGTCTCCACATAAGTTGCCCATCTAAATGGTGAAAGTGGCTGTGGAAGGGATGATATCTGTAAAACCTCTTCTTTTAGATCTTTAGAAAATCTATCTCCTGATTCGATTGCTTTTTCATGTTGAAAAAAACAGAAAAGCACATAAATGCTTGCACCGATTATCGAACCACGGCAGATCCATTTACCTTTCGGTTTATAAAAGATACTAACAATGAAGGGTAGAAAGATAATCCCCGAAAATATCAGGTCTATTATAAATAAAAGATCCCAAGAAAAACGCATTTCATGAAAAGGGGAAAATATCATTGTCCCATAAGATGTAAGAAGATCAAGGATAACGTGACTTAAAAGTGAAGTTAATGTAATCTTATAAAATCCCCAGAAATCATCACGCTTTGATAGTTTTTTAAATAGCCAACTAAAGAAGAGTGCATAAAATGGGATTAGAATTAGTGAATGTGTAAAATCCCTATGATACTGAATATAGAACTTGCGATTAAAAAGTCCAAGAACAAAGTCAATGTCAGGGAAATACCCCATAGCAAGACCCGCAATAATTCCCCAATTTTCGACCTTTTTTTCATCAATAGCCTTCGCGATTACAGCTCCGGTTAACGCATGAGTTATGCTGTCCATTATACTATATATACTAACTTAGCCGAAATGATTAAGCCAGATTAAACTTATTAGATTTCAAAAAAGATATTTCTTAAACCATTCTACTGTCAAACGGATTGCCACCTCTCGATGGTCTGGGGCAGTAAGTCGATGGTCTGCTCCCCCTATTATATGAATCTCTTTTGGAAGGCTTAAGTGGTGAAATATCTCTAAGGATTGCTCAACTGGTACCAATTCATCCTTCTCCCCATGGATGACCAAACAATTTGAAATCTTATGTAAGACAAGTAAAAGTTTATGTCTTGGAAGGTCTTCAAAAAAATCATCTGGCGGTAATGGATAATCTTGATTCTGTTTCTTAAAACGAAGATCCTCCATACGAAGAGGTGTTGCCCATGTAACAATGGCACTTATTTCATGGTCTTTTGATGCTTGAATTAAAGATAAGAATCCTCCAAGGCTTGATCCCACAAGTCCGATTTTCTTAGAAAGACCGGGATAGGAGCGAATAAAATCTATTGCAGATTCGAGATCAATCAATTTCTTACTTATAGTATTATCCTTCTCAGATCCCTCACTCTGTCCTATACCTCTAAAATCAAATCTTAATTAGGCAATCCCCTGGCAAGAAATCATTTCCCCAAGTTTAATATACTTTTCACTATCTTTACTTGATAAAAGTCCATGTGATGCAATTACACACGGTGGATTTTTACCGTCAGGAATATGCAGGATACCCGCTATCTTTTTACCCTCACTAAAAAATTTGACTTCTTTTACATACATAAATCGTTTTATCCTTTAGTCATTTAATATTCTATAGAGAGCCCAGCCTCATTTAAGGCTTTCAAATACTCTTCAATCAATCTTTCTTTTGGTATACCGTGATCAATAAAATCCCATGGAAATATCTCATCTAACCTTCTTATTCTGTAAACATAAAAGTCAGGGTTTACGCTGGTTTCCCTAAGGGCCTTATTCCAGTCCCCATATCTATAAACTGATAATAATATTTCTCCAACCCTTCTATCTCCTTTTGAAAGAAGGGTCTGGATGTAAGCCCATTTTGGGAGATCATATATAAGTCTTATGTGCTTGTCGCCTTTTATAATATTTTTTATAATTTTCAGTCTCCTCTTCAAGATACTTACATCCTCTAAGGGTAACCATTGAAAAGGTGTTGCAGGCTTTGGAATGAAGGGATTAACACTCAATACTAAATTAAATTTTCCTTTCTGTTCTTTTAGCGTAGATCTAATATGATGAACAATCCTTTTAGAAAGATTTGCAATCTCTTTTATATCATAATCGTTTTCAGATGGTAGACCTATTAAAAAATAACATTTAATCTGGGAAATACCATTCTCAATAAGTAAACGGATTCCCTCTAATATTTCATCTTCCTTATAACCTTTCCCTATTACCCTTCTTAACCTTTCTGAACCTGCTTCTGGAGCAATAGCCACAGAGTGTTCTTCTCCATCTTTTAGACACTGAACAAGCGAAGGATTCAGGGCATCAATTCTTAGGGAACCTATAGATAGTAAAGATTTCCCAGAAATTATATCTTTACAAAGCTCGATTAAGTGGGGAAAATCAGATACCGCAGTTCCAGTCAAACCTATTCTTCCTATTTCTAAGGATGACTGTTTAGAAATAGAACTTAAAAGAGAGAGACTTCTATTTCGATAGGGATGATAAACAAAACGTGCTGCACAGAACCTACACCTCCTCGGGCATCCCCTATTAACCTCAACTAAGGTCATCCCCTTCAGTTCCGTATCCGAGGTAAAAAGGGTGGATCTCGTAGGAAAATGGTCAAGCTCCTTTATCCATCGGCGTTTTACCTTATTAGGAATCCCTTGCTCTGGGACCATTGACTCAATGGTTCCATCATTTTTGTATACAACATGATAAAACCTTGGGACATAGATACCCTCTATACCCGTAGCCTTCATTAAAAAGACTTCCTTATCAAATCGATTTTTACTCCCCAAAAAGTTGCGACAAAGTTCTAAAAATTCTTTTATAACCTCCTCAGCTTCGCCGAGGATAAAGAGATCAAAAAAATCACTGATAGGTTCGGGATTTAAAAAAACCGCCACTCCACCTGCGATAACCAATGGCAGATCATTCTTTCTTTCATCAGGCTTGATTGGAATATGGGCAAGGTCAAGAATGGTTGGAATATTTACAAAATCATTCTCAAATGATACAGAGAATGCCAATATATCAAACTCGGTAATTTTCTTCTGTGATTCTAACGATATTAATGGGATTTCTGACTTTTTATACTCTTGATAATCTTCAGGATCAGGAAGAAAGGCCCTTTCGCAGACTACATCCTCTTCTGAGTTTAATAGATAATATAGGGTTTGAAATCCAAGATTTGACATCCCGATATGGTAAGAATTCGGGTATATTAAACAGACAGATATCTTTGCAGCCCATGGCTTATAAACAGTTCCTCTTTCTTTCTCAATTATACTTTTGGCCTTCTGAATTAACCTCCATGAAGTCATTTTTTTAGTAAAATTTTATCACAAACAACCCTCTTAAGCCACTTTGAACTATCTATCCTCATGAGAAAAATGCCTCTCTTAAAATAGATTTTAATCTGCCTGTTTCCTTAAAAAGGTTGGAATATCAAAACGATCTTCATCATCGAGACTATAATCTGGAGGCGATTCCAATTTTACCTCGTCAAATCTCTCATTGACCTTTACCTTTCTCATAAATGCCGGCAGTTCTCTATTCTCTTTAAAGCTAAAAGAAATTGGCGCCACTTTTTTAAACCTTCCTAAATTATTTTTCTCTTCTGCCTTTCCAAACCCGGTGGCTATCACAGTTACACGTATCTCATCCTTCATCTCCTTATCAATCACCATGCCCCATATTATATTTGCATCTTCATGTGCCTCTTTCTGAATAAGTGTGGTAGCCTCATTTATCTCACTAAGTGTCATATTCTCTCCACCTGTTATATTTATAAGTAGACCCCGAGCACCTTCAATAGTTATATCTTCCAATAACGGACTTGAAATCGCTTTTTGAGCAGCCTCTATTGACCTATTCTCTCCAGATGCTACGCCTGTTCCCATAAGTGCCATACCCGTTTCAGACATAATCGTCCTTACATCTGCAAAATCAAGGTTAATTATCCCATGGCCTACTATAATATCGGAGATCCCCTTGGCTGCATGGTAAAGGATCTCATCTGCCTTCCTAAATGCCTCAAGTATGGTCATACTCTTCCCGCTTATGCTGAGAAGCCTCTGGTTGGGAATCGTAATCAGTGCATCTGCTGTCATCTTCAGATTTGCCAATCCTTCCTCTGCCTGTTTCATCCTTTTTCTTCCTTCAAAGTGGAAAGGTTTTGTAACTATAGCAACCGTAAGGGCACCAACCTCACGTGCTACTTCAGCAATCACAGGTGCCCCCCCTGTCCCAGTTCCACCACCCAGTCCTGCAGTTATGAATACCATATCTGCACCTTTTAAAATCTCCCTTATCTTATCAACATCCTCAAGCGCAGCTTTTCTCCCGATCTCCGGATTTGCTCCGGCACCCAGACCTTTTGTTAAGTTGGCTCCAAGTTGAATCTTTATAGGAGCCAAATTGGCTGCCAATGCCTGGGCATCGGTATTGGCAGCAATAAATTCCACTCCTGTAAGTTTGTAAGATATCATTGTATTGATGGCATTATTACCACCACCGCCTATACCGATGATCTTTACCTTGGCAGCCAGATTCTTATTTTCGTCAAATTCAATCATATCATCCCTCCTTTTTTTATTTTTTAAATTTTTTTTGAAGATTAAAAAAACTCACCAATCCATTCCCTCATTCTATGGGTTACCTTACTAAAGATATTACTCTCTCCCACTTTAAATCTACTCTGAGCCCTGTTTTTACTTCCATAAAGAACAAGTCCAACCCCTGTGGCGTAAAGAGGACTACTAACCAAATCAACTAATCCACCAATACCTATAGGAGTCCCTCTCCTGACTGGTAGATTAAATATCTGTTCTGCAAGTTCTGGTACTCCTTCAAGAATAGCACCTCCGCCTGTAAGGATTAAACCTGAAGCAATCATATTCTTGTATCCTGTTCTCACAACCTCATCATGAACAAGTGAAAGAATCTCTTCCATCCTTGGCTCAATAATCTCGGCAAGGGTTTGTCTTGAAAGAACGCGTGGTTTCCTACCGCCCACACTTGGAACCTCTATTGTCTCATCCTTTCTTACCATAGAGGTGAGCGCACACCCGTAACGAATTTTAATCTTCTCCGCCTCCTCAATTGGTGTTCTTAATCCTACTGATATATCACTCGTTACATGATTCCCAGCAAGAGAGAAAACCGCTGTATGTTTAATAGAGCCTTTCGAAAAGATGACCAGATCTGTTGTCCCTCCTCCTATATCTATGATGGCAACCCCCAACTCTTTTTCTTCAGGAGTAAGGACAGCTTCACTTGAACCAAGCTGTTCAAGAACTATATCATCCACATCAAGGCCTGCTTTGTTTGCACATTTAACGATATTCTGCGCTGAGGTAATAGCCCCTGTTACAATATGAACCCTCCCTTCAAGCCTTACACCAGACATCCCAACAGGGTCTTTAATTCCATCCTGATCATCAACAATAAATTCCTGTGGAATGATATGGATAACCTCACGATCCATAGGAATGGCAATAGCACTTGCTGCATCGATTACCCTTTTCACATCGTTTTGTGTTATCTCTCGGTTTTTGACTGCGATTACGCCGTGGCTATTAATCCCTTTTATGTGACCACCTGCAATCCCTGCATAGACTGATGTGATATGGCACCCAGACATAAGCTCTGCTTCTTCAATCGCCTTCTTTATGGATTGGACTGTACTTTCGATATTCACGACAACACCTTTCCTGAGTCCTTTAGATGGGGACGTTCCTATGCCTATTATATTGACCAGTCCATCACTCAGTTCTCCCACAATTGCACATATCTTTGTTGTCCCTATATCTAACCCAACTATTGTTTTATCTTTCTTCCCCACCTCATCACCTCCTTATTACCTCATCTTTTATCAATCTTTTTAACAATCATCCTTCTTAAATCACTACAATCAATAAATATGGCTGAAATACCTCTTCTTTTGATGTCAGACCATATGATTGACAATCTCTTTAACTTTTCTTCAAAATTATCCCATCCCATTCTAATCTCAATCCCCTCATTTAATGAAATACAGTGTATCCCAAAATGTTTATCAATATGAATCTCTGAAATCTCCTCGATCGGGGCTATCTTTTTTCTTTCAATAACCCTTAAAAATTCAATAGCCTTTATAGCTAAATCTTCTGTCAGGATCTTTCCATTCTCTAAAGAATCAACTCTAACTCCTGTAAGGATTGGAAGATTAAATTTATCCATCTCGTTCACAGGAGAAAATATAACTCCATTTGAGTCTATGTAGTAAAACTTTTCCAGATGAACTATCGCAACAGGTCTTCTCTCCTCTATTTGAATTACTACCCTGTCTGGAAAGATCTTTCTAATATCTACATTCTCTATCCAGGGATTAAGTTCCAATCTTTTAGCTATATCATTTAGATTTAAGGTAAATATATTAGGCATATCTCCCATCCTTGCCATTGAGATAATCATATCAGGACTAAGCCTTCTACATCCTTTAACATCGATCTCTTTTATGCTAAAGAATGGATCTTCCATAGTACTTACGTAAACCTCATGGCTAAAGAATAGAAACAGTAAGATCAGAAGTAATTGAAATAAAACCTTAATAATCCCTTTTATTACATTCTGAAATGTTTTTTCTTCAGTAAGATTCCTTTTATCCTTTAATCTAATAAATCCTCCTTCTTTTATTGCGAATGCATCTTGCATCTTTAACATCCCGGAGTAAACTCAACCTCGATCTTCTAATTTTAAAGAAGCCCCCAGGAGAATCCTTTCAACCAACTCCCCGAACTGTATACCTGCAAATTCTGCAGCTTTTGGAAATAGACTTGTCTCTGTCATTCCCGGCATAGTATTTACATCAATAACAAATGGATTGCCCTCCTCATCTGTCACAAGATCTACCCTCGCAAAACCAGAGCAGCTCAATGCCTTAAAGGCTTTGAGGCTAATCTCCTGAGCATAGAGATATTTTTCTCTCGGTATTCGAGCAGGCATGATATATTGAGTCTCGCCTTTTGTATATTTTGAATGAAAATCATAGAAACCGCTCTTAGGTACTATCTCAATAATCGGAAGCGGAATCTCTCCAAGAATTCCAACAGTAATCTCCTTTCCTGATATATATTTTTCGATCAAGATCTCTTCATCGTAATTTCCTGCCTCCCTTAATGCCGGAATCAATTCTTCTTTTGATCTCACAATCGTAACTCCAATGGTAGAACCCTCTCTTGCAGGTTTAACAACAAGGGGAGGTACCAAGAGAAAGTCCTTCTCCATTTTCCTATCAATATCATCCTTTCTTAGCTCTTCAAATGGTGGAGTAGGTATCCCTTCTGAGATAAATATCTTTTTTGCCATTATCTTATGAAGCGAAAGTGCACTTGCCAAAACCCCTGATCCTGTATATGGAATCCTCATTAACTCAAGCATTCCCTGAACTGTTCCGTCTTCACCATATCTCCCGTGAAGGGCTATAAAAGCAACCTCAATCCTTTCCTTTAAAAGCGTCTCCACAACATTCTGATCAACAAAAATGGGATATGCCTTATAGCCTTTTTCTTGAAGTGCTTTCAAGATTGCCTTTCCTGTTCTTAGTGAAATCTCTCTTTCTCGAGATAATCCACCCATCATAACCCCAATCTTCTTATTCTTAAAAGAAACCCCTCTCATGCCCCTATGATCTTGACCTCTCTTTTTAGTAAAATGCCCTTTTCCTCATATACCTTTTTTTCAATTAACTCAATTAAATTAATTATCTCATGTGATTTTGCTTTCCCAAGATTTATAATAAAATTTCCATGCATATCAGATATCATTGCATCTCCTATCTTGAATCCCTTTAGACCCGATTCTTCTATCAGTTTCCCAGCACTATAACCCTTTGGGTTTAAGAAGATAGAACCTGCATTTGGAAATCCTAAAGGTTGAAACCTCCTTTTCATTGCCAGATAAGACCTTATCTTTTTTAATATCTCACTTTTTTCTCCTTTTCTTAATCTGAAATTTGCCCTAAGAATGATCCAAGAATCTGGGATATTTAGGTTTCTATACGAGAATTTAAGTTTCACTCTTTCTCTCTCTATGATCCTTCCGCTGCTGGTCATAAAAGTTACATCTCTAACCCTATCTTTTATCTCTACCCCCCAGGCCCCTGCATTCATCTTTATAGCACCACCAACAGTTCCTGGTATCCCTGCAAACGGCTCAAGACCTGTAAGCCCCTCTCGGATGGATAAATTAATCAATCTCTTTAGCGGAAGACCTGCCTCTGCTTCAATCTCATCTTGACGCACCTTCACGCTTTTAAAGCCCTGATTTAAACTTATCACCCAGCCACGAATTCCTTCATCTGTTACAATTAGGTTAGTCCCATTTCCTAAAATATAATAAGGTATTCCTATCTTTCGACTTTTTTTAACAATCTTTTTTAATTCATCTATGTCCTTTGGGAACAATAAAACATCTGCCTTCCCACCAACCCGAATAGATGTATACTGTTTCATGGGAGCATCAAATATTGTCTTTCCCTTTATTAAATCCAATGCAGCCTCTTTATAAAAATCCATTTCTCTTTTTAGGACTAACCTCGTCAAATTCATCAAGACGAATAAACAACTCATCAGAAACCTGCCATATATCACCTGCCCCAAGTGTAATGACGATATCACCAGGCTGAACTATTCGAAGTAAATATTCGACAATCTCTTTTTTATCTCCTATATAGGTTACATTCTTATGTCCATATTCACGAATACCTTCAAAAAGTGATTTAGCATGGACCCCTTCAATCGGGTCTTCTCCTGCTGGATATATGTCAGTAATGATAAGTACATCTGCATCATAAAATGATGTCAAAAAATCATTATAGAGCGCCTTTGTTCGGGTAAATCTATGTGGCTGAAAAACCGTTACAATTCTTCTTCCCCACCCTGTTCTTGCTGCCCTGAGGGTAGCCATTATCTCTACAGGATGGTGTCCATAATCGTCTACTATAAGAATCCCTTTCTTTTCTCCTTTAATCTGAAATCTTCGCTGAATTCCTTCAAATTCACTTAGTGCATCCTGAATAACAGAGAATGGAACATCTAATTCAAAGGCTGTTGCCACGGTTGCAAGTGCATTATATACATTATGTAGCCCTGGCATCTTAATCTTAAGTCTGCCGACTTCATGATGTTGATAAAGTACATCAAAGCTTGCCCAGAGTCCTTCAAATACTATATCCTTTGCCTGAAAATCAGCTTGTGTTGAAAGCCCATAAGTAGTAAACCTTTTCTTAATTCTTGGAATAAGTGATTGAATATTTGGATGATCAAGACATAGAACAGCTAATCCAAAGAATGGAATCTTATTAATAAAATTTAGAAAGGTCTCCTTTATCTCTTCTATTCCTGAATAGTAGTCAAGATGTTCAGGATCTATATTTGTTACAACCGCTATGGTGGGCATCAATCTTAGAAAAGAACCATCACTCTCATCAGCCTCGGCTACTAAAAGATCTCCCTGTCCAAGTCTTGCATTACTTCCAATACTATTGAGTCTCCCTCCGATTACTACTGTGGGATCAAGGCCTGCGCTGGCCAATACAGTAGCGATAAGAGAGGTAGTCGTGGTCTTACCGTGTGTTCCTGCAATAGCAATACCCACCTTCATCCTCATCAATTCTGCTAACATCTCTGCCCTTGGAATAACTGGTATAAGTCTCTGCTCAGCTACCTCTATCTCAGGGTTGTCTTTACGAATAGCTGAGGAAACAACCACTACATCCGCATTCTTTACATTCTCTTTTCTATGACCATAGAATATCTCACATCCAAGACTTTGAAGCCTTCTTGTTATCTCTGTCTCTTTTATATCCGAACCACTGATGTGATAACCAAGATTCAGCAATACCTCTGCCAATCCACTCATACCTGCCCCACCAATTCCAACAAAATGAATATTTTTGATTCTGCCTATCCTATACATAATAAAAATTATCCTGTAACCATTTGGTAACAATAACGAACAATATCTTTTGCTGCATCTGGCATTGCAATGGTCTTAACAGCCTTCTCCATCTTTTCTCTCTCTTCTGGGTGCTCAAACATGAAAATGATCTTCTCTGATAGGCTTTTGCCGGTCAACTCCTTATCCTCGATCATCATTGCTGCCCCGATTTCTACAAGTTGCTTCGCATTTATAAATTGATGATTATGCGCTGCATAAGGATAGGGGATAAGAATCGATGCCTTTCCACATATGGCTAACTCTGCT
>JBBIOI010000100.1:0-12514 GCA_037443425.1 Deltaproteobacteria bacterium | reverse complement strand
AGTTGTTGAAGCCCTGCATTAAGCCGATCAAAATATGTTAGCATTCCTATTGTTCCTGCAGGGATTCTTTCAAAGTCTTTTCCATATTTATCCTTCAATTTAGATGCAAGAACAAATACATGCTCAATATCAGTTCCATATTTAGCAATATCTGCCGGGACCTTCCCTTTCTTAATCATCTCTCCAACCGTGTTTCCTACCATTGCAGCGGTCATTGAGGCACGTCCAAGGCAGACAGCTTTGATATAAGGAGAGGCAAGGGCAATTGCCTTAAAGATATGATCCTCAAGCGCCAATCCTCCTGCCATAGCACATGAAGGGATAAAGGCACCTTTTTCATCGAGCCTTTTAAGGAATTTATAAAGGAGACATTCAAGATAAACAGTTGGGATTCCCCATTCGTTCATCATCCTCCATGGGCTCATACCTGTTCCACCACCTGCACCGTCAACTGTTAAAAGGTCAATCTTTGCATCCGATGCATACTTGACAGCCCTTGCAAGGTCTGCAGGTCTGTAAGCTCCTGTTTTGAGTGATATATGTTTTGCACCAATACGTTTTAATCGCTCAACCTCTTTATGGAATCCTTCTTCATCCACCATACCCAGTCGAGAATGGCGTTCAAATTCTTTGAAGTCGCCCTGTTTAAAAGAAGCTTGAACAACCGGGTCTTCAGGGTCTGGAATAACAATATAGCCACGGCTCTTTAATTGGAGAGCCCTTTCGAGAGATGGAAGTTTTACCTCTCCGCCAATATCCTTTGCACCCTGTCCCCATTTTGGTTCAATAATCTCAACACCCAATTTCTCAACAACGTATTCAGGGACACCGAGTCGGCCATCTTCGACATTGTACTGTACTACAATTCCACCATGTCCATCATACCATTGTTGAAATGTCTTTACCCTTCTTTCCATCTCAGGAGATCTGATAACTCTACCATTTTTAAACTCTGAATTTGGATCCATACCACAAACATTTTCTCCAACAACCACCAAGGTCCCTGCAATGGCTGCTGCTATGGCCATTGATTCCCAATGAATTCGAGCAATATCTGTAGAGCCTAAGGCTCCTGTAAAATATGGAACCTTCATCTTTATCTTTTTCTCTGCTCCAACCTCTGTTGAAACATCGACAGCAGGAAATGTTGCATGATCAGGATCTGCAGGCACACCAACAGCACCAACACAGGTTCCATTGATATTGAAATGAGAATAATCGATTGGGTAATCCTTTTCCGCTCCTGCAGTCACCTTAGAGAAAGGTTGGGGATAGATAATCTCTCTTCCTCTCAGGGCAGAGCGACCAACTTCACATGGGCCAGGGCAGCCATCCAGACATGTTACACACAGGCCTGATATAGGGGCAGGCTCAACACGGTTTTTAGTTAGGGTTGCTGGGCTTCGATTAGGTTTTGTAAATGTCATTTTAACTCCTCCTTTTTAAATTTAAAAATAAAAAAGGCATCAGAATCATCTGACGCCTTTGTCGTTTCTCCCCTTTTTAAATGGGGTATTTTATCTTGACACCTTTGTCTTAATAAAATACGCCTTTGTATTTCAAAGTTATTTATTAATATAAAAAAATTTTTTTGTCAACCCTTTCACAGGAATGATTTCGCAAGAATGACAGCTTTAATTCCTATCTTAAGTGAGTGACCCCAGATTGTCATTGCGGGGCGAAGCAGAAGCAATCTCTTCCAAGTTGTCATTCCGAGCAAAGCGAAGAATCTACGAGTTTGTCGTTGTGAGGGTGTGCAACGACAGAAGCAATCCCTTTTCTAAAGGATGAGATTGCCACGCCATTTTGGGCTCGCAACGACTGATAAAAGAACAGTCTTTCAAGGACTTTTACAGGGGTCTCTTCTCGAGATGTTTGAAAAGCAATCTTTTATATTTCAAAAGTTGCACCTGTTGATGCTGATTTTACAAGTTTTTCATATCTTTTTAAATAACCTTTAATCTTATTCTCCTTCTTCTTCCATGTAGATAGTCTCTTTTTTAGCTCCTCATCGGATATAAGTACATTGAGTCTTTTATTTGGAATATCGATTTCTATGATGTCACCATCCTTTAGAACAGCAATAGGACCACCCTCAGCAGCTTCAGGCGAGATGTGGCCAATTGCTGCACCACGACTGCCTCCAGAGAAGCGGCCATCGGTTAAAAGAGCTACATCTTTATCCATACCTACTCCAACAATTGCAGATGTTGGGGCAAGCATCTCCCTCATGCCTGGTCCACCTTTTGGACCTTCATAGCGAATCACAATCACATCACCTTTATTAATCTTTCGGTTTAAAATAACTTTTAAGGCCTCCTCTTCGGAGTTAAAAACCCTTGCAGGCCCTCTATGTTTTAACATGCCTTCATCAACTGCCGAACGTTTTACTACTGCTCCATTAGGTGCAAGATTTCCAAAAAGAAATACGAGCCCTCCAACCTCATGATAAGGTTTTTCAACAGGCCTTATCACTTCAGGATCGAGCACCTTCTTTTCTTTTAAATTTTCCCTAACAGTTTTTCCAGTTACAGTTAATAGATTCAGATGAATAAGATTCTTTCGTTTTAACTCTGCCATTAGTGCAGGGATACCACCAGCACGGTGAAGATCTTGAAGGTGATATGGTCCTCCTGGTGACATGTTACAAAGGTGTGGAGTTCGCTCACTTATTTTGTTAAAGACCTTAGGAGAGAGTTCAATCCCACCTTCTCTCGCAATAGCAGGAAGATGAAGAGATGTATTTGTTGAGCCACCAAATGCCATATCAACTGTTATTGCATTTTCAAATGCCTTTGGTGTCATAATTTTTGATGGTCTAATATCGGTTTTTATAAGTTCCATAATTTGGATACCTGCTTGTTTTGCTAAACGAATCCTCTCAGCAGAAACTGCAGGAATAGTTCCATTATAAGGGAGTGCAAGGCCAAGGACTTCTGCAAGGCAATTCATTGAGTTGGCTGTAAACATGCCTGCACAAGAGCCAACGCCAGGGCATGCACAGTCTTCAATCTCTTTTAGTTCTTTAAGTGTCATTTCACCCTTTTTTACCCTTCCAATGCTTTCAAAAACTGTTATTAAATCAATATCTTTACCCCTGAATTCACCTGAAAGCATAGGTCCACCACTAATCAGAATGGTTGGTATATCTATTCTGAGTGCAGCCATCAACATACCAGGGACAATTTTATCGCAGTTAGGTATTAAGATAAGACCGTCAAATGGATATGCCATTGCCATGGATTCGATTGAATCTGCAATTAATTCTCTTGAAGGCAGGCTATATTTCATTCCTTCATGGCCCATTATGATGCCATCACATATCCCAATTGTAAAAAATTCTAAGGGTGTTCCTCCAGCCATCCTGACGCCTGCTTTAACGGCATTTGAGATTTGGTGGAGATGAAGATGGCCAGGGATTACTTCGTTTGCAGAGTTTGCAATTCCAATAATGGGCTGATTGATTTCTTTATCAGTTAAGCCCAGTGCTTTAAATAAGGATCTGTGAGGCGCTCTTTCAATACCCTTCTTCATCTGGTCTGACCGCATAGTTCTTCTCCTTTTTTTTCTTAATTTTTAACACATGCCTTCTCAATCTTCATCACTTGAGCCTAAGACGGTTGGTTTCTTTCCAAAGAATGGAAGGGTAAAAAGGATTAAAGCAATGATTATTAAGATGCAAGATATGGGCCTTGTAAAGAATATGTTAAAACTGCCCTGTGACATTAGAAGAGACTGAATAAATGCCCCTTCAAACAGTTCGCTTATAACAAAACCCATGATAAGTGGAGCAGCTTCATAGCGAAACTTTCTCATCATAAAACCTAAGATACCGAATACGAGCATGATAATTAGGTCTGCTACTGCATTTTTCATTGTATAGGCCCCAAGGAGACAGAAAAACAGAATCAAAGGAGCAAGTACAGAATATGGGATTGTAAGGAATCTGACCCATATACCTATTAAAGGTAGATTAAGGATGAGCAGCATTCCGTTACCTACATACATACTTGCAATTACACTCCAGAATAGATTTGGCTGGTTTTTTATAAGCATAGGTCCTGGTTGAAGTCCATTAATTAATAGTGAGGCAAATATGATAGCCATGATACCATTTGTTGGAATTCCAAGCGTCATGAGAGGAATGAAGTTTGCTCCCGAGCAGGCGTTATTTGCTGCCTCGGGGCCAGCTACGCCTTCAATTGCTCCTTTGCCGAATCTTTCAGGATGTTTAGAAATCTTCTTTTCAATGGTATATGAAGCGAAGGTCGAGGCAATACCTCCACCTCCTGGGATCAATCCAACAAAAAACCCTATAAGGGTTCCTCTAATGATAGGCCATATAGAATCTTTCCAGTCCTTAAGAGAAGGGAGCAAATTTGAGACGTGTTTTTGATATACAGATGTTCTTATTTGTACTTCTATATTACTTATGACCTCACCTACACCAAAAAGTCCAACAACCACAGGAACAATGCCAAGTCCTTCGTAAAGAAAGTTATATCCGAATACAAATCTCTCAACATTATTGAATATATCCAAGCCTATCGAACCAAGAAATAGACCCAGACAGCCCATTGCAAGTCCCTTGACTTGAGAGCCTGATGAGATATATGTAATAAGGACAAGTGCAAGGACCATCAATGAGAATATCTCCGGTGGTCCAAATCTAAGCGCAAATCTTGCAAGTGGGGGAGCAATAAGCATTAGAGCTAAAGTTGCAAAAGTTCCTGCAATAAATGAACCAAAGGCTGAAATCCCCAGTGCTGGGCCTGCCCTTCCCTGGCGCGCCATTTGATATCCGTCCAGGCAGGTTACAACAGAGTCTACCTCTCCAGGTATATTAAGCAAAATTGATGTTGTTGAACCACCGTATTTTGCTCCATAATAGATTCCTGCAATCATAATGATGCTACTTATGGGATTAAGATGGTAGGTGAGTGGTAAAAGCAAAGAGATAGTTGGCCCTGGTCCAAGCCCTGGAAGAACACCTATTAATGTGCCAAGAAGTACCCCAATAAAGCAGAAAAGGAGATTCATAGGTTCCGCTATTACAGAGAATCCCATTGTGAGGTTTGACCAGAAGTCCATTAAAATATCCTCTCAAATAAACCTTGTGGCAATGGAGCATGAAGCAGTATAGTGAATACGAAATATGTTCCAAAACTTGCAAAAAGCGAAAAGAAAATAGATGTTTTCCATTTAAGGTAAAAGACAAACCTGCTTATTAAAATAAAAAAAATTAAAGATGTTACAATAAAACCCAACCGTTCAAGAAGAATGGCATATAGAAAGATTAATGAAAAAGTTAAAAATATTCCCTTTTTATTAGCACCCTGTGCCCAGAATCTTTCATCTTCCTTTTTTGACCTCCTCGCTTCTAAAAGGATTAAGATTGAAAATACACCAAGAGCCAATCCCGTAGCGAATGGGAAGAATCCAGATCCAGGTGAGGTTGGACTCCCAATATTTAATCTATAAGAGCCAATACATATAGCAATGGATAGGAGAAGAAGAAAAAAGCCTGAAAATGTATCATACTTTTTCATATTTCAGTTAGAATTTAATGTTATTCAAATTTGAATTGAGGATCTTTATAAAGCAACTGCATTGGAAGAGGAATTCTTAACCAGATTGCCTTTTCAGGGCATACATAGACACAACAACTACAATGAGCACAAAATTCAGGATACGTGACATTTGGTACCTCGGCCATCTCAGAACCAAAGAAAACGTCCTCTGCGCAATACTCTGCACATTTACCGCATCTTGTACATTTATCTCTATCAATTACAGGTGGCATAAGAAGCTCCTTTTCATCCTTTCTTTATTTCTACTACTGGCTTTTCACCCTTTTTCTTTACAAATATCTCTTTACCATCCATTGTTGGATCTGTAAGAGGATAATCACTTCTTTTATGAAGTCCTCTTGATTCCTTTCGGGCCAATGCACCAATAAATACGAGTTCTCCAAGATCTATTAAATTAAGGGTTTCAAGACATCTTGTAAGTTCCCAGCGATTTTTGGCAATCAGTGATTGATATACTTTTTTACGAATCCTGTATAGATATTCAAGACCTGCGGTAAGTAAGGTTTCTGATCTAACAGGGCCAGCATAGTCTTGCATCAATTGTTGAAGGGCTATATTTGCCTCCCTCCAGTCAGGTCCATCCTTTCTAAGCATAATCTTTTGAATCAATTCTGCTTTTTCTTTAATTTCGGGGCTATCTTCATCAATTTTTATAAGGGATGTAGTTTTACAGTACTCTGAGGCATTTTCTCCTGCTATCCAACCAAAGGTTGCAGCACAGCTTATTCCTCCCATAGATTCATCACCTGCAGAATAAAGTCCTGGGATAGATGTTTCACCTCTTTCATTTATCCAGATCTTCCCTTCAGGGATTATATGATAGGTCTGGAATTCAATCGGGTGTTTTCTAATGTCTATTCCTTCATCTTTCATATGATCGAGTAAGGGTGCATTTCCCTCGTGCCACATCCAATGCATCATATACTCATAGTCCTCTTTTGAGATGCCACGGCAGTCCATATAAATAGGGCCGTTTCCAGATTTAAAGAGCTCTTCCAGATAGGTGCTTTTTACTTCAGGTGTCATATCTCCATAAAGACGGTTCGGTGTATTCACATATGGACCAATGGGTTTACCATATGGGTCTCGAAGGACTCCTATCCAGGTTGCCTGACCAAAGCGGCTGAAGTAACGGGGGCCGATATGTCTTTTGGGCATTTCAGGGCTGACAATATCAGCTCCAGCCCGATAAGCCATAGCTCGTCCATCCCCTGTAAGGGTTAAATTTCCTGGGATACTTGCCATCCAGGCAGGTGTTGGTGGTGGATATAAACGATCCAGGCAGCCTGTGCCCAATATAATGGCTTTGCTTTCAAAAATGGTCAAAACATCTTGTCTTGTATCAATTCCAATGGCACCTATAACCCTTTCATTATTTCTTAAAAGGTCAAAAACCATTACCCTATTAATTATTTCAGCTCCAGTTTCTTGTGCCTTTTTAATCAAAACTTTTTTCTGATCCCTTCCCTCATATTTTAGATGAGTAAGTACATCTCCTGGAAATGAATGGCCTGCAAATTCCCATCTTGCCTGGTATTTCATGGGTATGCCCCATTTGTCCCAGAGCTTTACAATATCAAATGATTTCTCGAGAAATGTTCGAAGCACGGTATGGGCAGTTCCTGATTGCATAGTCCTGAGCTTTGGTATTTTAAGGCTTTCTCTTAAAAAGGCATCGATATCATTGCCATGGACTTCAGGGATATAGCACCAGAAATGGTCATTTCCTCCTCTTGCCCTTCCACTGTGGAGGGCATGGCCCTTTTCAACAATAATGGTCTTTGCCCCTTTTTCCGATGCCCTGATTCCAGCCATAAGGCCAGCAATTCCTGCCCCAACACATAAAACATCGGTTTTTATAATTTTTTTATCCACATCAATCTCCAATAATTTATTTCTTTTATCTTGGTCCAGTAGCGGGTTCTTTAATAAGTCCAAGAGATTTTAAGATTTCGATTTCCCTGTACCATGCCTCCTCAAGGAATTTTGTATATTCTTTACTTCTCATCTTAACATTAACCTGCCCAGTCCTTTCTAACCAGCTTTGCCACGCAGGTGTATCCTGTGCCTTTTCAATAGCATCTTCAAGTATCTTGACAACCTTTGGATCCATCCCTGCAGGACCGAAAACTGAGAAGACTGTATCATTATAATAATTATATCCTAACTCGATAGTGGTTGGTACATCTGGGAATTTTGGATGCCTTTCTTTCGTATGTAAAAGTAATGCCCTCATTTGACCGCTTAAGGCCTTGCTTAAATCACCTGCAGAAACAGCATCAACATGTCCTCCAAGGGCTGCTGTCTCAGCGGGTGCAGTTCCCTTATATGGAATATGAATCCATTTAATCTTTTCCTTCATAGCAATTACTTCCATAATGAGGTGCATGGGAGAGCCTGTCCCAGTAGTTGAATATTTTATCTTTCCTGGATTTTGTCTGGCATATTCGACAAGATCTTTAAATGTCTTAAAGGGTGAGTCCTGTCTTACTA
The DNA here is from genome assembly GCA_037443425.1 of Deltaproteobacteria bacterium. Taxonomy (GTDB): domain Bacteria; phylum Desulfobacterota; class BSN033; order BSN033; family UBA1163; genus JBBIOI01. The sequence continues at coordinate 4,430 of JBBIOI010000100.1, read as the reverse complement.
ATAGGGCACTTACTGCACCAGCATAGGCATAAATAAAAGTGAAATTTGATAAGGGTTTATATGTCATCTTGCGCGTTAATGGGATTCTTATTATACCAGTGCTTGTTCCAGCGGCAAGAGTATAACCATCGGGCTTATCATTTGCAAGAACTGCCAGGCAGACAGTACCACTTCCACCTTCTTTATTTACAATAACAATACTTTGTTTTAAAGTTTGCTCCATAGAGGTAGCCAGGGTGCGTATGCTTGTATCTGAAGTACCTCCAGGTGGAAAACAGCCATAAATAGTGATTGGTTTTTCTGGATAGGTAGCATTTGCTGGAGATATGGAGAATAAAAAGAGTAAAAGAATAAAACATATGCCAAAAAGATTTAATTTTACTTTCATATTTAACCTCCTCATATAATATAGTAACTTATATTATAAATACTTTAACCATCCTGTCAAGCTGTCAGTTAGTGCAATTAGTAGGTTTCTGAAAAAGTCCTGAAGTAGTTAACCCTTCCATAACTCCCCTTAAGATAAGAGAAGGCAAGGTTGGGTTAAGGTTAATGTGATAGACAGAATATATTGTTACAGACTTTTTTTCAGAGTCATTGCGAGCACTCGTAGGGTGCGTGGCAATCTCATAGATTCCTTGCTTAGCTCAGAAAAAAATTTTAAAGAGATTGCTTCGGCTCCGGCAAGCAATGACAGTCTGGGATCGCTCACTTTAGATAGGAATAAAAGCTGTCATTCCTACGGAAGCAGGAATCCAGGGACAAGAAAAAATCATTCCCTGAGAAAATCCGATAAATCGATAAATTCGAGACCTCTGAAAAACTATTTAAAAATCCTTTCATAAATGGGGAGGTTGGGTGAAAAAGCCTTCGAGCGGATACCTTTTATAGATTAGCACTATTGATAAATCCCCTTAAAATAATTGAACCCTACCTCCCCAGTCTATCAAAGACTTTTTCAGGGCTCTCAATTCAAGATATTGACATATTAAATTATTCATTATAAATATAAAAATGAAATTGTAGCATATTGCCTGGGTGGCGGAACTGGTAGACGCAAGGGACTTAAAATCCCTCGGAGTTTTCCACTCCGTGCCGGTTCAACTCCGGCCCTAGGCACCAATGATAAGAAAGGGTTGGGAAATCCCAGCCCTTTTCTATTTAAAATCCCCCCTTTTTTCTATTATTTGTAAAGTGATTGGTATGAGGACAAGGATTAGGCCTAAGATATTCCAAAAAAAGTGAGGTGTGAATAAAAGAAATGTTCCAACTCCAAATAGTATTTCTTCATACCAGGTATTGGGTCTAAGAAAGAATCTATGGATTGTAAAGACAAAGGTGATTACCGCAAATATGGATGTAACGATAGCTAATATATTTTCAAAGAGTGTTCCTGTAAAAAGAATGGGAGTGTATACAAAAAGCAGTGGAATTACCATTAATAATACACCAAATTTCATTGATTCAAAGGCTGTCTTAAGTGGGTCTGATTTTGCTATTGCTGAAGCAACATATGCAACAGTGCAAACAGGAGGCGTTAGCCCAGCCATTTGTGAATACCAGATCAATAAAAGGTGTGCACCCATTACCGAAACTCCAAGTTTCTCCATAGCAGGCGGAACAATTACTGCAAGAATAACGTAAGTTGCTGAAATAGGTGCTCCCATACCAATGATAAAAGACGCTACCGCGGCAAAAAATATTGTGAGCAATAGTTTTCCACCTGCAAGGCTTAATATGATTTGAGATAGATTCAGTGCAAGCCCTGTAAGGTGAAGAATTCCAACCATAATTCCGATAGTTCCCGCAATTCCAGCTATTGATAGGGTATCTTTTCCGGCATCTGTCATTGCTGACCAGAACTCCTTTGGCCTCATTCTATGGCCTTTTACAAACCAGCTCATTACAATACACGAGATGGATGCAAAAAATGCAGCCTTATGTGGACTAAAGCCGTATATTAATAGAATTACTATAAGAATCAAAGGTGTGAAGAGAAACCATCCTTCTTTTAAAATTTTTCCAAAAGGGGGTAGCTGTTCTAATGGAACACCTTTAACTTTATTTTTTATTGCTTCTATTTGAACCATTGTGGCTATACCAATAAGATAAAGAAGGGCTGGTATAGCTGCGATCTTTATAATTTCAATATAAGGTATGCCTGTAAATTCAACCATGAAAAAGGCAGCTGCACCCATAACAGGAGGAGTAAACATCCCACATGTAGAGGCACTTGCCTCTACAGCCCCAGCAACCTCAGGTCTATAGCCAGCCTTTTTCATCAAAGGAATTGTGAAGGTGCCAGTTGAGACCACATTAGCAGCTGGACTTCCTGATATTGTACCCATTAAGGCAGAGCTTACAACGGCAACTTGTGCAGTTCCAGCAGGATATCTTCCTAATAATGAATAAGGGAGTTCTACAAAAAATCTTCCCACCCCTGATTTATTAAGAAAAGATCCAAATATTATAAAAGGTAAAACATATGTGGCTAAGACATAATCGATTGTCCCAAATATACCTTCCATTGACGTATAACAAAAAGTGACAATCCTTGTGATATCAAAACCTTTATGGGCAAAAACTGGAGGTAAGATCTGAGCTATTGGTTCATAGGCATACATCATAGCCAGAATTCCGAGAATTGGAAGAAGTATCCCCATAGAACGTCTTGCCCCTTCGAGAACAAGGATGATCATAATGACACCCATTAACATTTCAAGTGAGGTATATTCACCTCTCCGAGCCAGGATCTTCGGGTAGTCATAGATGAAGAATAATCCTCCTGATAGGGATAGAATAGCCATTATGCTATCGGGGAAGGTAAAGCGGTCTTGTGGTGATTTTCGAGAAAAAGGAAACCAGAGAAAAATCAGCATTAATGTGAGGCTCAAAAAAACTCCACGGTGACTCTCTTGACTGAATACACCAAAACAGGAGGTATAGAAGTAAAAAATGGCCATTAACCCTGAGATGATCTGGGCAGTATGATATTGCCATCCTTTTAGTTGTCTCCTTTGGGTAAGTACAAAATTATTAAAGATCCAAGACCAAATATTTTTCATTTGAATAAAAGGTTATCAATTTTTTCTTGAATCTAAATTTGAAAAAAATAATTCCCCACCCTTAATTTTAAGGGTGAGGAATTAGGGATTTAAATTTTTTTAAGACTAAAAACATTTTATTTTGACTTCATACTTTCTGGGATCTTTACACCTATCTCTTTCCAGAATCTTTCTGCACCTGGATGTAAAGGTAAATCAATGCCAGCAATAGAAGATTCCTTTGGGACCATCACTTTAAGCGGACCGAATGCTTTTCTTAAGGCTTCAGTGTTTGTATATGCTATTTTAGCCATTTGATATACAAGGTCCTCGGGTAGGTCTTTATTTACAATCCAGAAAGTTCCACATACAACAGTAGGGACATCATAGTCAACCCCTTTATAGGTTCCTTTTGGAACAGTAAAAGGTCTATAGAATTTATATTTATCGAAAAATCCAATCTCCTTGGCCACCGAACCTACATCAAGAAGACGGACAGATGTAGTGGAGGCTAAATCTACAAGATCAGGGGCAGGCATACTTGGTGCCCAGCAGTATGCATCTATTTGCCCATCTTTCAAGGCCGTAGCAGCTTCACCTCCAGCAAGATACTGTTTTGTCACTTTTAAACCTAATTCCGAAATGTAACGTTCGGCAAAACCTGCAGAGGCAGAACCAGGGCTTCCAAAAGAAATCTTTTTACCATTCAATTCTCTTACACTTTTTATTCCAGACTTTTCGAGTACTACAAAATTCACCACAGCATCAAGGCAATTTCCAACAATACGAAAATTTGTCGTTTGTTTACCTTTCCAAAGACCAACACCATAGTAGGCTTCGTAAAGATCAGGAGCTGCTGCAATACCCATATCAGCCTTTCCAGTACTTACAAGTGTTACATTTTCTCCACCACCAGATGTTGCCTGAGCAGTGGGAGAGATATTACCGCCTGATTTTTCTTTAATAACAACAGAGATAGCAGCAGCAGCTTTACCATAAACACCCGTAGCAGGTCCGCCTGCAAAACCAAGAAATACAACCCTTGATTCAACATTTTCAGTAAATGTTGTAAAAAGAGATAAAATTGTTGTAAAAACCAAAAAGGTAAAAAATTTTTTCCAATTTAATTTGAGCATAAAGACCTCCTTTCTTTTTTAAAATGTGTCAATCTTTTTATTAAAAGGTGAATTATTTAGTATCAAATTTCAAATAATTTGTCAATATTGTTTAGCTTCTGGTTAACAAAATTAAAGAATATATTACTTCGTCGAAAAAGCACCATAAGTGGGAGTCCAGAAATGCTTTGAAGATACTGGATTCCTGCTTTCGCAGGAATGACGGAATTTCATCCTGAGGGACTTTTTCAGAGGACTTTTTCAGAGGTCT
>JBBIOI010000099.1:0-12533 GCA_037443425.1 Deltaproteobacteria bacterium | reverse complement strand
TTTTGCAATTTACACTTCGAGCGTATACCTTTTATAGATTAGCACTATTATTAGCAATTTAAACATTAAAAGCCCGCATTCGAAGGGTTTTGAACCCTACCTCCCAGTCTATCAAAGACTTTTTCAGGGCTCTCTACTACCACTATTGACAAGTTTATGGTCAGGTATAATAATACATCTGGATTTTCAAAAAAGGGTCGGCTTCTTTGGATATATCTTGGATAACAATAAGGACGAATAGAAATGGACTCCTTTCAAATTGTTGCAAGCATTGTCTTCTTAGGAAGCATATTTTTAGTTATCACGGGATGGATCGATAGTGTAATTGCTGCACTTTTGGGCATCTTTGGTATGATTCTTTTTGGTGTAATGACAGAGGTCCAGGCCTTCCAATTTGTAGATTGGAATGTAATTATGATTCTTTTAAGTATATGGATCATCGCAGGATATTTTGGTAAGACAGGGGTACCAGAATTCTTAGCCTCGATTGCCCTTCGGATGTCAAAAGGAAATGTAGCTATATTTGTAACCTCCATTGGACTTCTTGCTGGATTTGTTTCGATGCTAATAGATAACGTAGTGGTGGTCCTGATGTTTGCCCCTGTAATCTTTCATGCATGTAGAAGATTCAAATTTAAAGCCTTCGGTCCTGTTCTATTTGTGGGACTTTGTGCAAACTTTATGGGAACTGCCCTTCTATTAGGAGATCTCCCTCCGCAGATGCTCCATAGTGTATCCAAGATAGAATTTGGCGGATTTATCTGGCATTCAGGACGACCCTCCTCATTTTTTATCCTTTGTATCTCTTATCTTGTGACTGTGGCCTTCTTTTATTGGAAGTTTTCAAAGATTTATGAAGGAAAAAGCATGGATTTATCACTTATTCAAAAAGAAGAAAGGTACCTCGAGCACATAAAGGATAAACGCTTTGCCCTTGTTGTATGTGGAATCTTTCTTCTTACCATTTTAGCAATGGCCAACCGTCCACTCTTTGGTGTCTGCCTTGGATACATCGCTTTCTGTGGAGCCTTGGCTTTAGTCCTCATATTTGAAATTTTTCGTAAAGGTTTTCTTATAGAAATTCCCTCGTTTGAGGAAGTCCTTTCAACACTTGATTGGAGAGCTATTTTCTTCTATATTTCCTTATTTGCTCTTGTGGGAGGTCTTGATCATGCTGGCATAATTAAGATGATCGCTCATTGGATTACTCCACTCATTCAATCCAGTCTCTTGGCAGGAACCAGCTTGCTCTATTGGGTCACAGCACCGATTGTAGGAATTGTGGAACATGATGCCTATATCCTAACAATGCTATATGTGATCAGGGATTTGGGTAAAGAGCAAGGGATAAACCCTTGGCCCCTATATTGGACCCTTCTATGGGCTGGAACCTTAGGTAGCAATCTTACCATTGCTGGTGCTCCTGCCCTTTTTGTAGCAAAAAATTTAGCTGAGAAAGAAGATCAGAAGAAGACAACTCTTAAGGAATTTTTTAGCTACTCGATCCCTTATGTAATCATTTCGCTTATATCCTGCTATATACTCGCTATTTTAATATGGGTTCTTCCTTTCCGAAATTAAATAGCAAACAGAGGGCAGCAGAAAAAATATGGAGGAAAGAAACCTTTGGACATTTTTATTATTACAAACAAATGAAGCAAAATTCTTATGAGAGGAGCAATTCTAAATCTTCTTTCGTGAGATTTCTTATAATACTATTATCAGCATTAATTATAGCCTCGGCTAAATCCCTCTTTTTCTGCTGAAGTTCCAAAACTTTTTCTTCTACAGTATCTCGGGCTATGATACGATAGGCAAATACTTTTTTAGTCTGTCCGATTCTATGTGTTCTATCAATAGCCTGAGCTTCAACTGCTGGATTCCACCACGGATCAAGCAGATAAACATATTCAGCCTCTGTGAGGTTTAGGCCGAGTCCACCAGCTTTAAGGCTAATTAGGAAGAGCTTGCAATCAGAATCTTTCTGGAATCTCTCGACTACTGCCTTTCGATTTTGTGTTTGACCATCAAGGTATGCATAGGGAATATTATTTATATCCAATTTCTCCCGAAGGATTGAAAGGAAGCTTGTAAACTGTGAAAAGACCAGAACCTTATAATTTTCCTCTATGATCTGCTCGAGTTGTGGCATTAAAACATCGAGCTTTGCACTGGGATAGGAAACCTTTGATCTGTCAATGAGTCCTGGATGACATGCAGCCTGTCTTAGTCTTAGAAGTGCTTCAAGAATCTGAATCTTGGACCTATTTATACCATCAAGCTCCACCTGACGAATTAAGTTCTGACGGTAATGGTCTCTCAACTCATTATAAAGTTTCCTCTGCACTGATTCGAGATCGCAATATATGGTCTGTTCAAATTTTTCTGGAAGTTCAGATGCTACCTGTCTCTTTGTTCGACGAAGAATGAATGGCCGAAGCACCTTTCCGAGTAACTCGCGAATCTCTGGGTCTGTGTTTCTTCCTCCTGAACCAAAAAATTTAAACACAGATGTTGAGCCTAACATTCCAGGGTTAAGGAATTCAAAGAGACTCCAGAGCTCTCCAAGATGATTTTCAATAGGGGTTCCGCTTAGCACAAGACGATTTTTTGCCTTGATAAGTCGAGCTGCCTTTGCAGATTGGGTATTAGCATTCTTGATCATTTGCCCTTCATCAAGGATACAGTAGTCAAACTCAATATCCTTGAATTCAACAACATCTTTTCGCAGTGTTCCATAGGTTGTAAGGATAAGGTCATAGTTTTCAAAATGATCCCCTGGTTTCAGTCTATTTGTCCCTGTGTGGTCAAGGATTTTTAAATTTGGGGTGAACCGTCTTGCCTCCTGAATCCAGTTAAAGACAAGTGATTTCGGTGCTACAACCAGTGAAGGACCCAAAACTCTTTCGCTTTGATTTAAACTGTCCCCAACTCTGTTATCATCTTTGTATACCCGTTTCTTTCGTCTCTCTTCGAGCATAGCGAGTACCTGTATGGTCTTACCCAGGCCCATATCATCGGCAAGACATCCCCCTAATCCAAATCTTTCTAAAAAATGTATCCAACCCAATCCATCTTTTTGATATTCTCTTAAACTACCCACAAAACCCTCTGGCGGATCACATGGTTTGACCCCTTCAAAACTTCTAAGCTCTTTTCGCAGATGTTCAAAGACTTCATCACATCTGGATTCAGGTTGTGATGATATAAGGGCGTCAAGAAGCCATGCCTGAGAGCGTGAGAATCTGATATGGTCACCATGTGTTTTCCCGAGGGAAGAGAGAATACCATACCTTTTCAACCACTCCTCTGGGATCATTCCAAATGTACCATCATCGAGAACGACAATATTATCACCTTTTTTAAGCGCCGAAAGCAATTCTGGTAATTTTATAGTCCTATCATCAAATTGGACCTCCCCATGCAATTCAAACCAATCAATTCCCGATGTTACAGAGAGGTTCAACCTTCCTGGACGGCGATAGATCTTCCCTTCAGCCTCCACATGCCATCCTAAAGAAATTAGTTCACGAATCGCCTTTGGGATATTCCTTGGAGAAATCTCCCTCCTTAATTCTCCATAGGAATAAATTTCTTTAAACCCTAAACTTCGAATCTTTTTATACGCATTGTTTTCAAAATCAATATCTCTAACGATAATGCATCTCTGTCCATCTTTAAATATACCATGAGATAAATCTTCATATTGAACCAACTTCCCATCGTAATCATACGCTAAATCCCAGTTCAGTTTATCAGCATTCCATCCGTCCTTTCTCTTAGGTGCTATTATTCTGAGCCAAGGTTTTGGTGTTAAATGGATCTCCTCATATCGTAACTCTTCAGGAAGGGATAGCCCTGGAATGAGAGGCATCATCATTAATTCCTTTACAAAATCCTCCACTTCATTGAATGGAATAAGAAGGCTTTTTTGTTTTCTTAAAAGAGAGAGCCAGTCAAAGATCCCTTTATCTGTAAATCGGGCTACCTTATTTTCAAAGAAAAGGAGACCTCCAGGAAATAAAAGAATGGGTTTTTCAATAGAAATCTGATCCTCCCCTCGTTGGAAATGACCTTTAAGCAGATAGGAATTGCCTGACCTTTCCAAACTCAAAAAGATTTCCCATGACCCTGCATCATCCCACTCGAGGGGATATTTTTCAATCTCGTAATTCGCCTTCCTGAGAAAACATCTGCCAGTTTGAGAGAGAAGCTTCATAAGATTTTCCATCATTGAAACAGAAGTTATATAAAAACAAGTACCTCTTCTAAAATAACTTGGATAGCCATAATAGTATCCATTATAACTCTGGCTTCCAATTAACAATGCTACAATCTGTTGATCCTGTGGGTCAGAAAAATTCTCTGGTTTTAAATACAAACTGGTATAGGATTTTATCTTCCCCAGTTCACCATTCTTTTTCATCTGCCTCTGGGCTACCTCAATTACAAGGCTATTCATCTTATTGGATTCAGAAACATCAATCAAATAGAGAATCTGATTCTTTTTTTCAAAAGGCTCTTTCCTGAGCCTTTGCATTTCTAATCTGAGTTTTAAAGAATCGAGAAACCCTTTCCATCCAGGTGGTTGCTTAATAGATTGAATAGCATCTTTTCTCTTCAAATGGGGATAATAAGCGCTTTTAAAATTTAAAGAAATATTTTCATATCCATCCTCCCAGTCTCCATCTTTCAAGTAATCCTTCTCAGTATAAATTTTGATATAAAGTGGATCATTCCTATATTTACCCAAAAGATATCCCTTCTTCTCTACTGAGAGAAGTGTTGCCCAGATGTGTTTGCAAGCCTCCATTTCATTTTGAAAATAAGGGCAACTACAAGAGGCATATACTGTATCATCCTTTCGGTATAAATAAATATCATAGGTATCGGTCCCGAACACCTTGGCTTCGACCTCTTCTTCATTACCATAGATAATATCAACGGCTCCACCTTTGTAATAAAAATGACCTTTCTGTCTAATCTTTTTATTGAAATAGTATTCCAATTGTGTTGTAAGTGCCATTTCTTAAGACTCTTTATTGAAAAACTATTAATTTAATAATCTTTACCAATGTAATATAACTTATTAAATTATTCAGTCAATAACTTTTTCACCACCTCTCTATCCTGATAGAATTTTTACATAGTTTTTAGTTATTTGACAAATATGCTTTTATTAGCATATAATGTTTATCAATTTTAAATGGAGGCTTTCATGAAAATAAAGGCAAAATTCTGGATTGAAAATAAGGGGGAAGTGGTTCTTGGATGTGGTAAGGCAGCACTGCTTTTGGCAGTGGATCGGTTAGGTTCTATTCAACGGGCGGCAGATGAGTTCGGGATGTCCTATCGTCATGCATGGGGTATAATCAGAAAGATTGAACAAAGAGCTGGGTTTAAAATATTGGATACGAAATTAGGTCGAAAAGGAGGAGGGGCGCATTTAACATCAAAAGGTAAGGAGTTTGTTGAAAAAGTAGATTCTCTTCTCAGGGAACTTCAGGAAATGGTAGAAGAAAGATTTAACCAGAGATTCTTAGGAATTATTCCATCGAAACAGGGGTAATTGTATATCTTTCATTTGCTAACTTATATCCTTTAAATCCGGAAAGTGTGAAAAGTTTTATTAAGAAAGGGATAAATGATGCGTTTATGGGGTAATGAGTTTAATAAGATGGAATTTGCAGGTGCCTTTGGTGATCTCGGGACATTAATACCTTTTGTTGTTGGATATATCACACTCAATAAAATGGATCCTTTAGGTATTCTGGTTGCTTTCGGTCTCTTTAAAATATTTGTAGGGTTTTATTTCAAAACACCTATTCCTATTCAACCAATGAAGGCAATCGGTGGAATGGCAATTGCTCATGCAGGGACAATCACTCCAGGTATGATATGGGGATCAGGGATCTTTACAGGTCTCTTCTGGCTTTTGATGGGGGCTACAGGTGTTATTACCTGGATTGAAAGGGTCACCACAAAACCTGTGGTTCGGGGTATTATGCTTGGGTTAGGTCTGAGTTTTATCCTCGAAGGATTGGGGATGATGAAGACACAACCCATATTGGCGATCGGTGGTGTTATTCTGACCTTGATCCTTTTAAACAATCAACGCCTTCCAGCTATGCTTGCCCTGTTGGGATATGGAATTGTCTTTTCCTTTATACAAAAACCAGAATTGATTAGAGAGCTTTTCCATTTATCACTTCGATTTCGATTGCCTGAATTGTCATTTTCACGAATCTCTTGGAATGACCTTCTTGTGGGTTTTTTAATCTTAGGGCTTCCTCAAGCCCCACTTACACTCGGCAATGCCATTATTGGAACTGTTGCAGAGAATAATCATTACTTCCCCGATCGAAAAGTGACAGCAAAGGTCATTGCTATCGATCACGGAGTGATGAATTTAATCAGTGCATTCATAGGAGGAGTACCAATGTGTCATGGAGCCGGTGGAATGGCAGGTCATATTCGTTTCGGTGCCAGGACAGGAGGAGCCTTAATTATTCTGGGTGCGATTGTCCTACTAATAGGACTTTTTCTGAGCGATTCTGTAGCTCTCCTTTTTCAGGTTTTTCCCCGTCCGATATTAGGTGTCATTCTCTTTTTTGCCGGGTTAGAATTGGCACTGGTTGTTCAGGATATCAAACTAAGAAGGCAAAATCTTTTTGTTCTTATCGTCACTACAGGTACGGCCATGTGGAATATGGGTGTGGCTTATCTTGCAGGGCTGTTGCTTTACTATGGTCTTAAGCGCAACTGGATCAAAATTTAATGTGACGATCTACCTCAATTAAAATTGCAAAATAAACATTTATCTTCAAAAGTCTTAATTTCAATATAGGAATTAAAGCTGTCATTCCTGCGAAGCCAGGAATCCAGGGAAAAGAAAAACATTAAAAAACAGCTGGATTCCCGTTTTCACGGGAATAACGCAGGGGAGGGTGGAGATTAAATTATGCTACGGAATAAGTGTCTTTTTTGGTTTTTTGAAACTTAAACAAATATCCCATTCCATTAAACCGAATTCTGTTATTTTTACTTTTCAGAAATCGCTTCTATCAAATCTTTAGTTGTAGTTAACCATCCAAAAAGAGCTTCAACATTCCAAAAAGTTGCCTCCTGTGTTATCGGAGGACCCGCATTATTCACTGCATCTGTTACAAGAATCGGCCAGTAATCTAAGAAAAAACCATCCCTTAAAGTGGACTCCACACAAATATTCGTAGCAACCCCTGTAAAAATTAAATATTTTATATTAAAAGTCTTAAGGATAATATCAAGATTAGTACCTGCAAAACCACTATACCTCTGCTTTCTAATAATTATATCTCCAGGCTCTGGCTTCAATTCCTCGCAAATCTCCTCATCCCATGACCCTTTTGTAACAAATTTACCCCAATATTTTGGATTCTTTCTCATCATCACTAAACCCAATTCCTTATGCCAATTTGGTGATTCAGGACCTCCACTATCAGAATAATCGGGTTCATAACTCATCTTCAAATAAACTATTTTACAACCCGCTTTGCGGGCAGAATCTATAATCTTTTTATTATTCTCTATTACACCTCGGGCTGCTGATATATCCAATCCAAATATATCAAACATCCCTCCTTTACTAACAAACGCATTCTGCATATCTACAACAATTACTGCGCTCCTATAAATATCTATTTTTAATGGTTCAGGTTTTGCTTTTATTGTAACTATTTTTGGGGGTTTCATTAAAAATTTAGGTTCCTTTTCCATCTCTCTTACCTCTTTAATCAATTTCAAGAATTAATATTTAAAATATAAGCATCTTTTATTCCGTGATGAAGTTATATGCCGTATTTTGCAAATTCTTTCCGGCTACCTTGCCAACATGAAAAAATATGGTGGCAGGTCTTGCAGTATCACTTTTCTTGCTTAGCTTCTTTTAACATCTCTTCTAACTGTAATTTTACAAAGATTTTGTTATACTGGTTTATCTGGTCCCCTTTGGGTTCGCCTCCGCCGGAGGTCTCCTGATTTCGATATGTGGCAATTGCACTTCGAGCCATGGAGTCACATTGTTTCTCTCAGAAGATTCTCTCACTTCATTATTGCTATCGATAATCGCCCTGATCTTGACCCTTTGTCCTATCATGCTCTTGGGAAAGATGACGTTCCATCGAAGATTATAAGACCCAACCCCCTCTCCATATCGGGCTGATGGTCGAAGCCCCCCGATATAGCTGTCGCCTTCTACCATGGCCTCTATTTCAGCACCCGGAGGAGAAGTCAATTGCTGCATGATCGATATTCGAAACCTCCCGGCATCCGCATTCCCTCTGTTTTCAATCCGGAAACGAATGGGAACGATGATCGACTCCTCTCGAGCGAGTGCCGAAAAAGCGATAAAGGGCTGCCGATCAAGGAATAATCTATTGACAATGATTAAATCAGGTAGAGGTGGAAGATCTATCGGTTCCGTTTTCACATCCGGTTGCACAGGCTTTATCTCTTTTGGCCCCTGGGCGTGAGAAACCAAAAGCAGAAAATGGAGTAAAAATAGTAACGAAATAAACAAAACCCCGTACCGCTTCATAATTGACCTCCTTCAAGTTTCTTCACTGCTGATTCTCCGTTTTTATATGTTTCTTTCTCATCACAACCTGAGCTGAACAGGTTTCACGCCAGGTCGAGGAAGAATCTTCAGGCTTTCCAGCAACGTTATCCTCTGACCCCTTCCTTCGCTGAAAACGTACATTCTTGTCTCAAGATCTATATTTCTGATAAGCTCTTGCAGGGGGTGAGGAGACCCAGTGGATCTCTGTTCGTGTTCATCACCTATTCGTACAGGAAGTGCCCTTCGACCCCTGATATCATAATAGATATGTGACGGAACCGAAAATAAAAGGAATACAGCCCCTGCAAAAAGAATGGTTGCAATATTCGCCATTAGAAATCCTTTCTTCCTCTTCATGTTATTCCCAGGATCACAATAATCAATCTTTCTAACCCCTTTCTCTTCTTCGCTTATGCCGTCTGAAAAACTGTAACGATATTATCGCCCCGGTACAAACCTAATGGTAACAGGTATTTTAACTTTCTTTCCCTCGAGTTTTCCTTCTGCTGGATTCATAATTAGATACCCCTTGCCTTCCTGAAGTCTGCCAGCTTGGTCATAAAATTTCACTTCGCATTCCCCGAAAATGTTATCCCGAATGGGTGCGTTATCACGGATCGTAATCCTCTTCATCTCTATCCTTGAACCATCAGGAAGCCTCAGGCTTTCAACATCACCAACTCTCTCGAACCTTGACCCTGTGGGGATGCTAATCAGTCTCTCGGCTGCCGTCGAATCCGTGATCAAGTAGCCCATCCCACAGCATATGATACATAACACCATCACTATTCGTTTTATCATTTGACACCTCCTCTTTTGAACCGCGTAGAATCATAGGTACCAGAAGATAAAATCGCTCCCAGTTACTTCTATTCTGGTTACCCTGGTTATATTAAACCCCATCTCCCTTAAAAGACTTGCCATAGCATCCTTGAAAGCATTCTTCACTTCTGCCATTTCAAGTAGTTCTTTCATCGACTTTTCAGTCTCTCTCTCAATCCTTGGTTTGAGATCACCCGTAAATAGCTCAATAAACCAATCCCAAGCACCAGGAAAGGTGGTATCCCCTATTGTCACATCCACATTTGCATGGGAATATCCGATTTTTCCATCGACAACCACGGGAATGAAAACTGCTTTTATGCTTATAGGCCCTCTCAAATCCACGTCTGGGCAAGCCGTTTCATCCGTGTATCCGCCGATACCCAAGGGATCATAGACACATTTGAGCTCTGTAGGGCCTCCACTCTCTACAGGTATGTTAAGCCTAATTCCACCATCTCCGATAGAAATAGCATCTAAGCCAATACGGGCACTGTTGATATCCCTTACCCATATCCTGTACCACCCCCAGTGCTCACCAAACAGCCCTTCAAGTTCAACACGAATTTCAGGTATATCAAACTCCCTCCTACCCATGCCAACCAATTCTGCATAGGAAGCCTGCCCACCATCGTTATGAATGTGAACTTTCAAACCACCCAGGAGAAGATTCACCAACGCAACTGGTCTTGCAAGACTCCCTCGGGTTTGTGTCCACGGATAGGTATATGTTAATCGAGTAGATTGCTCCCCTTCTCCGGGATATGGAGAGATCCATATCGCAGTACCTTCTATTGATATCTCATTGCTTGCAAAGGCGACTTCCTTCGAACCCAACGGGACTTCGATCGTTGGTGTTTTACTTCCTGGGGCAAGGTCAACAGAACCAAAATTGTGATTGACCGTACTGTTAAGTGGACCCGATGGGAAACTGACGATACGGTAGTTAACCCTGAGTCCACCTTTATAAGATCCATTGTACTCCCATATCTTATTCTCCACATAAAATCTTACTTTGGGCTCTGGAGTCTGGATTATTTCCGTCTTTAGCTCAAGTTTATAGCAATTAACCTTAACACCTCTTCCACGTGTATCTGCCTGATAAGTTCGATCTCTATAGCGTATGGTTAGCCTGAAGTCACTATATTTTCCTCTCCATTGAGGCCTGAAAGTATATGTGCCCTCAAGGATGTGAGGTTCAATTAGGGTACTACTTCTTGATACAACCCTCCACTGCTCTGGCCCGATGGTGATGCTTATTCCTGACATATGAATCCCCTGAAGGGTAGTCGTAAGTTCCCGAGGATTATCCGTGGGTGACTTAAATCTCCATTTTAAGCTAACCTCACCCCCATACTCTATCGGAGACGGCTCAGCATAAAACGACTCTATCCCAGCCCGGTGTTCTCTTTGAAAACGTTCTTCCGGGCTTGGGGGCATTGGTTCTCTGGGTGCTGGACGCCTTTCCATCATTTTTCTTTTAATGTCATCGGGCGTCGGGAATTGCGCAAAAACCGAATACGAATTACACAAAAGGGAAACGACCCACCCGATAGCAAGAATCCCTAAAAAAATCTTTCTTCGGTTCATCTCTCTTCCCTCCTTATCATTTAACCGTAATCCCGTGGTTTACAGCATTATCAGATTCGCCTGTTGGAGGACCTTCAGCCACTTTATTAAACGGGTCGAGGGATACCCCAATCCAATATTTTCCAGGTTTTATGTCCTTTGGAATCTCCACAGAGGCAGAATAATCTTTTTGTGCCCCAGGAGATAAATCTACGGTTCGGGATATCCTTCCTCCTTTCAGTAGCATGCCCTCTGTAAATCTATAGGGAGACGGAAGTACATGTGGTTTAACTGGATCCTTGATAGGCTCTTTAGAGAGGCTTAGGTCTATCATATAGCCATCTGGTGTTGTGCTACCATCCGGTTTTACGGTTCCATTAGCAACTCCTGTACCAAAGTTCTTTACCGTTACCTTGAATTGAATAACCTTACCAGGAAAAACATCACCTGCGGGTTGGTGGTCTGTGTGAACCACTTTCAGGTCTGGTAATTTGGGAGCAACAGCCTGGGGCTTTTGCGGTGCACCTGGTTGCTGCTGACCATAAATAAATTGTGTAGCTCCAAAAAATGCGATGATTCCTATAAAAATCATTATTCTTAAAAAGAATTTTCTATTTTTCATCTCTCATTCCTCCTCTTTTTTATATATGGAAACATTTAGCTCCTTTTTGACAAAACTCTCTTTTTAATATGCTTTATTCCCTCCTACCTCTACTTATTCCCAAACTCTCCCACCACCTCCTTTCATGATTTCTTTCAAATTAGTAACATCTAACCTAAATAGAACCGTGATTTTTAAAAAAGATTATTTGGTTTTTCATCTCTAATTCCCTCTTTATCATATATTTAGTCGTAATTTTTATCCAAAATATTCAAAATTTTTTATAAAATTTTCAAAGACGCCTGCCTTTATCCTTAGCCCTGCTACTCCGGGGGTGGTTCGTGGGGTCCACGAATGGTGCAAGCATGAATGATACCCGTTGAAGAGATCGCAGAGGCCACGGAGGAATGAAATGTCAATCCACACCAATTGTTGCGCTCAATATTTTCTGAAATGGTTTTCCTGGGATCTACATACACATGTATATGAGGCACACGTTCACCATGAGAGTATAAGGAGAAAGTGCATGAGGTTCCGGTAACGCGCTTTTCTTCGTTAGGAGCAATCCCTCTTACAGTATAATTACATCTAATTGCGGTACTTCTTGCCCTTTCGGATTCTGCTAACTGAGCCCAAACGGAAAGCTCATCTAACGTATCAGAGGGCAATCGAAAAAAAACAAAAACAACAACAGAAATATCTGTGGAGACAGTTCCCCTCCACATGTTTTTGATATACGGTGTGACTTCCCATAGACCATAACCTAAAGGCTGAATATCAATTCTTGAAACAACAAGGTCCACACCCGGACCACGGGTGATTGTATCCGATCCCCCTACCTTTCCAGGAGGTGGCTCACGTTTCTGTAAAGCTGTAGGAGGAAGTTTGATGGTTTCCTTTTCTAAGGCGACTACAGCACCTGCCATATCATTCAAAATCTTCTGG
>JBBIOI010000098.1:0-12607 GCA_037443425.1 Deltaproteobacteria bacterium | reverse complement strand
TACTATAGCAAAAACTAAATTCTTCCTGTCTCTGGAGTTAAAAAAAATCTGAAGAGATAAAGAAAGACTATATTTCGAGGTGAACCACCATTACTATTTTTGGTGCCTTTTTCATTACTACCTACAATTCCCGGATCGTGCCCTTCCAGCCTGAAATAAAACCATTATCCTTGCAAATAGGGCAAAACCAAACTATATCAGAAGCCCGTCTTTCGTCAATAAAAGCAAAAATCTCACCTAGACACGGTTTTCGCCTTGGTCGCCTCCGGCACCTGATCCCAGTAACTAAGGTGTTCTTATTATTGCATTTCGTCACCGCTTTTACGATGCGGCTAAAATAGTTTGCACAGCAAGTGAAAAATTACATTACTCTTTTTCTAATTATGACACAATCACAGAATAAAAGGTGGGAAATTTATGAACATTTCAGAGATTATCTATGAGAATTTTTCCCTTATTACAAATTCATCTAACAATTTCTGTTCATATTTCTCTTCTTGATAAATAAATCTCTTTAACCTTTTTTCCTTCAATCTTTCCAGTATCTTTCTTTCTTTAATAATCTCCGTTAAATTTTTCCTTTCTTTATCGACTTCATTCTCTTGATGGTTTTTAGATTTCATCAGTTTTAACAGATCCTCATAACTCTGTTCACTGAACTGCTGAAAGATAATATACTCATTGCTATCCATCCCTTTTTGCAATCTCTCTTTAAACTCTCTATATTTATCAATCCTTTTTCTTATCAGAGATTGTATCCTCGCTTCTTGTTTCTTCAATTCCTCTATTTTACGAACTAATAAAATTCTCGATTGTTCCTCAAGTCCTCTCTTCCAGTTTAATACTGTTTCTAAATTAAACCGAAACTTCATAACTTTCTATTTAAAGATTGATTTTAATTTATTTATACTTTCTTCTAAGTTTACTTTTTCGTAAATACCTTGTCGAAGAAATTCATTAATCCTTGGCATCATCCTTATTGCCTCATCTATTTGAGGATTGCTTCCCTCCTTATAGGCACCAATTTGAATAAGGTCTTCTGCTCTTTTATAGGTAGAGACTAATGAAACAAGTCTTCCTCGAGCTGCTAAATGATCACTCTTTACAATATCTATCATCACTCGACTGACACTTCCTAATATATCAATTGCAGGATAATGATTTTGATTTGCAAGATCACGGGATAAAACAATATGACCATCAACAATTGAACGAATGGCATCGGCAATTGGTTCGTTATTGTCATCTGCCTCTACCAATACATTATAAATCCCTGTAATACTTCCCTGCCCTGGTGTCGTTCCAACTCTTTCCAGTAACTTAGGCAGTTGTGTAAACACACTTGGAGTATATCCCTTAGATGTAGGAGGCTCACCTATTGCTAATCCAACTTCGCGAGAAGCCATAGCAAAACGAGTAATAGAATCCATCATTAGCAGAACATCATTCCCTTTATCTCTAAAGTATTCAGCAATTGCTGTAGCCATATAAGCTCCCCTCATTCGAAGAAGAGGAGGTTGATCTGAAGTTGCCACAACAACAACTGATCTTTTAAGACCTTCCTCCCCAAGATCCTTTTCAATAAATTCCCTTACCTCTCTTCCGCGCTCACCAATTAATGCTATTACATTTATAGAGGCATTAGTATTTCTTGCAATCATTCCTAATAGTGTACTTTTTCCCACACCCGATCCAGAAAAGATTGCTATTCTCTGTCCCTTCCCTATAGTCATCAGTGCATTTATTGCCTTTATACCAACATCAATTGGTTCTGAGATCCTTTTTCTCAGCAAAGGATGAGGCGAATCAGAATATATAGGATAGGTCTCTTCACAGTTAAGATCTCCCAACTGATCTAAAGGGTCACCTTTTGCATCTAAAACTCTTCCAAGGAGTTTGGGGCCAACGCATACTTGTGAGGATGTTCCTATAGAAACAATTCTGTCTCCTGGTTTAATTCCTTTAATATCCTGAAGGGGCATTAACAGTATTTTACTCTCTTTAAACCCAACAACCTCAGCAAAGATTTTTTTGACATCCTGTAATTCAATTTGGCATAGATTCCCCAAAGCCGAACGGGGCCCTCGTCCTTCGATGACAAGACCCACGACTTGAATTACTCTACCATAAGTCTGAATTGTTTGAATTTGATCGACTTGATTTATAGATTCACGAAGGAATCCTTGAAAACTACTCATCATGGTTATTCTTGAATTTTTCATGAAGAAATTCTTCAATCTTTTTAAGTTGACCTTCTATAGTGGCATCAATATCTCCAAAAGAGGTTTCTATAAAGCATCCACCCCGTGTAACATTTGAATCTTCTAAAAGTTCCACTCCTTTAATCTCATCTTTTAAAAAAGGCATTCCAAATGCTGGGGATACAAGGTATTGAAAATCCACAGGATTGAGATGAACAATAATCTTCTGCTTATCAACTACAAACTGCAGGGCTTCTCTCAGAGTCTCAACTACTACATTTTTATTTAAAGAAAGTTCGTAGCGAAGAATTTTTCTAACAATGGTTAAAATCAGGTTGATAAGATCATCTTCGTATTGCTTATAAAAAAATATTGTTGTCTTATTTATTTCCTCAAGTAGATTTTTAAATTGTTGTACAAGTATGTCAAAACGCCTGCGTCCAAATTCTAAACCATCCCGCTCTCCCTGTGCAAACCCCTTTTCATATGCCTCTTTCTGGATATGAATTGCCTTATCTTTCGCCTCCTTTAATAATCTATCTTCAACCTCTTTTATGATTTTATTAAAATAATTTGAACTGACTTTTGAAGGGATAACCTCCCACTCTATATTTTTTAAAGATTTAGCACCTCTTTTTTGATAATATGGATCTAATATAAATGATTTAGACAAATACCTCCTCCTTGCCTTTTGCCATAAGAACTATCTTACCTTCACTTTCGAGTTTCTTAGCTATCTGCAAAATAGACTGCTGGGCAGCTTCCACATCCTTAAGACGAACAGGCCCCATAACTTCCAAATCTTCTTTCAACATCTGCGCAGCTCTTTCGCTCATATTTTTGAAGATCTTTTCTTTCAACTCTTCAGAAGCCGTCTTCATTGCAACCATCAATGTTTCATTGTTAATCTCCTTT
This sequence comes from Deltaproteobacteria bacterium, assembly GCA_037443425.1. GTDB lineage: Bacteria > Desulfobacterota > BSN033 > BSN033 > UBA1163 > JBBIOI01. Next base: position 9,491 of record JBBIOI010000098.1, on the reverse strand, counting down.
AGAATTGTCATTAAGCTCTTATCATCAATCTGGATCAGATCTTCGAATACAAACATCAACTTTCTAATTTCATCAGACATCCCCTCTTTCTTTGATTCAATCTCAGATAAAATAGCACTTTCCCTTTGGCTATCCATTTGATTGAGAATTTCTGCTACAAGCTGAATACCACCCCTTTTTTGCCCCCTATAACCTTTTAAAGTTGAAAATTCTGCCTTAAGGGCTTTATCAATCTCTTCAACGATTCCGGGTGGTATATCATCAAGTTCTATAATGCGATAAACCACATCTGCCTGTAGTCGCTCTGGGAGTTCAGATATAATCTCTGCGGATTGAGATGGATCTAAATGAATAAGGACAAGGGCAATTGTTTGAGGATGCTCATTTCTCAGAAAATTGGCAACAGTCTTCGGATCAAGCCTTTTAATCTCATTGAAAAGGTTTAATTTCTCTTCCTCTTTAATCTCTTCAATAAGATTCTTTGCCTTTTCCTTCTCGACAGCTTTTGTGATTATCTTTGCAATAAATTGGCTCCCTCCTTCATGGCCGATTTGTATTGGTATGGGCGCAGTAGCAAGTTCTTTAAACTCTGAAAAAACAGTATCCATTATCCTTGGAGAAATAGATTTAATTTTTGCCATTGAAACCCCTAATTTTTTGATCTCCTTCTCATCTAATTGTTTTATTATATTGGAGGCCACTTCCTCCCCAATGCTATAGAGAAAAATTGCTGCCTTTTGTGGTCCATTTAGATGCTCATTCGGAATAGACATTTTCACTCCTTCTCATTAAGCCATGTCTTTAAAATTCCAACTGCCTTTTGAGGATCTTCATGGATAATCTTTAATGTTTGTTCTTTTAAATTTAAGGCATTTGGTTTGTTTTCTTGAAAGACCTCGTTTGAAATCTTTTGAGATGTAGCTACTGTCATATCTGTTAGTTCTGCCTTTTCCCCCTTGTTTATCATAGATCTATTCTTTAAAATAGGCTTTATCACGAATAGGATAAGCAGGAGTGTAAGGATAAGGCTAATAACAGGTTTATAAATCATGGGTAGATATTTATTTATTAATGAATCCTCAACGGGCTTTACATCTTCTTCAATGGTGGAAGAATAAAATGGCATGTTGATTACTTCAACTTGATCCCCCCTTTGTTCCTCATATCCAATGGCTTTTTTAACTAAATTTTCCAGACCCTTCATTTCTTCTTGAGACCTGGGAACATATTTTTTTACACGATTTCCTTTTTGGTCTGTTGATTCTGTATAAGTTCCATCTACAATCACTGCAGCTGATATCTTCTTAACGACTCCAACTGGATTTTTAATACGTTTGTTAATCTTTGATACCTCATAATTTCGAACCTCAATTTGACGGTCATTGATAAAGCCTGATGAGGGTGAAGATCTTCCATCTGTTGACAAGGAAGATTTTTCAAAACTTCCACTATTGGAGGAGGATTTTTCCATAGTTCTCTGCTCACTTCGAGGTATTGTTTTCGGATCGTAGGTTTCCTCCAGGATATCTACTTGTTGAAAATCTATACTTGTTGTCACTCGTGCAATCGCCTTGTTGGGTCCGAGTACTTCTTCAAGCATACTCTGTACCTTTCTTTTTAATCCCTCCTCAATATTTCTTTGATACTCTAATTGACTTGAGGTCAGTTGGCCAATAGGAGTTTGATCCTGTTTTTTATAAAGCATCTTTCCTGTATTATCCAATACTGTAATGTTAGCTGGTTCCAACCCCTCCACCGCACAGGATACTAAATGGACAATACCTTCTACTTGAGAATGTGTTAGAGTCATCCCAGCTCTTGTTCTAATAAAGACAGAAGCAGTAGGCTTCTTTTGCTCTTCTATGAATAATGAATCTTTTGGAATAGCTATATGGACACGGGCGTGTTCAATTTCTTTAATCTGTTTGATGGTTCTACTCAACTCCCCTTGTAACCCTCTTAAATAATTTAATTTTTGTACAAAATCAGTGGTTCCCAGATTAGTTCGATCAAATATTTCAAATCCTACCCCTCCTCCTTTTGGTAATCCTTCGCTAGCAAGGCTAAGCCTAACTTCATACACTTGCTCTTTTGGTATCATGATTGCAGTTCCGCTCTGAGTAAATTTAAATGGGATTTTCTTCTCCTTTAATCTACTACCAATCTCCGAAGCATCTTCAGGGGAAAGATTACTGTACAGGACTTGAAAATCAGGTTGACTATTCCAGAAGATAAGTGTCCCTATAAATATAACTGATAGAAAGAGGATGAGGAGAAGAAAAAGGTTCTTTCCATTTAAAAAATCGCCTATTGATTGTATTAGAATCTCACTAAATTTTTTTGCCATTTTTAATACTCTTTATCTAAAATTGCATTTTCATAATTTCTTCATAGGCTGAAATAATTTTATTCCTTATCTGGATCATTAACCTTAGAGAAAGATTGGCTTGTTCAATAGCTATCATTGCCTGATGAACATCCGTCCTTCCTAACATCATCTCCTGAACCATCTGATCTGCCTTGAGGAGCTCATTGTTAAGATCACGAATCGATTGATTCAAAACCTCTTTAAAATCAATTAAAGGATGGCTTTTGATTGCTGATATATCACCCTTTAATCTGATAGGGTCAAAAACAATTGGATTAATATTAAATTCTTTCATAATGTTTTCCACCCTTCTTAACGGCCAATCTCCAATGCCTTTAAAACCATATCCTTAGCAGCATTAAAGGCAGTTATATTTGCTTCAAAACTTCGGAGTGCCCTAAGTAAATTAACCATTTCTTCCACTACATTTATATTGGGTAATTTAATATAGCCCATTCTATCTGAGTCAGGATGGTTTGGATCATAAACCAATTGGTAATCCTCAGGACCTACAAATAATTCTGCTTTTACAGCATCCTCTCTTTCTCCTCCACCATATTGCGACGTTAAAATTGGAAGATGGTTAGGATGAGTTCTAAGTAAGGTAGTGGCAGTATATAAGCGCTTGTTTAGAACTTCTAAAAAGTTTTGGGTCTGTGTAGGTGAGGAGAAAATAACCTTCCTTTTCCTATATGGACCTCCTTCATCAGTTCTTGTAGTTTGTACATTAGCAAGATTTAACGAAACTGCATCGATCACTAATCTATTTGCCCTAAGCCCACTGGCACTAACTCCCATTGAATTAAATAGATTCATTGCTCTACTTCCCTCCTTCCTGTATAGCAAGTCTTAAGGCCTCTAATTTTTTCAGTAATGCTTGAATGGCAGATTGAAAGATCAATTGATTTTCTGCTAATTTAGCCATCTCATTGTCTAAATCAACACCTTTATCTAAAGGTTGAGGTGTTAGGGCTAATTCATCTCCTGCCTCAAGGTGGTAGATATGTGTCTTTTTAAGAGGTACTGAAGATGATTCAGAAATCGAACGGGAGAGGACTTTTTGAAAAGGGATATCTTTACCCAAATAATTTGGTGATTCAGAATTAGAAATATTGTTAGAAATCAATTTTTGACGAATTGTGAGGATATCTAAGGCCTTTTGAATTAAATTTGTAGTCTGATCAAATAATTTATTATTCATCATCCAAATCCTCCCTTTTTATCCAGAATCAGCAAAATTCATATTTTCTTTATACTCTCTTAGCTTATTCCTCAATGTCCTGATGCTGATTCCCAAGATTCGTGCTGCATAGGTTCTATTCCAGTTCGTTTGTTCTAATGCCTTTATGATCATCTTTTTTTCCATTTCCCTTAAATTTAAAGAAATTAATTCCGAAGTCTTTAGTTCTTTGTAAGGATTTTCTGTCAACAAATGAATATCCTTTAAATCAAGGACATTTCTTGATGAAGTTAAAACAGCACGTTCGATCACGTTCTTTAATTCTCTTATATTACCTCGCCAAGTCTGCTTTCTTAACCATTCTATTGCTTCTTTTGATATGGAATTGAAAGTTTTTCCATAAAATTGGGAGTATTTTTTTAAAAAGTACTGAACTAATGGTTCAATATCTTCTATTCTTTCCCTCAATGGAGGGACTTCTATTCTGATAACATTTAACCGATAAAATAGGTCTTCCCTAAAAGTCCCTTTTTCAATGCATTCAAATAAATTCTTATTGGTAGTAGCAATAACTCTTACATTGATAGGTATGGGTTGCTTACCTCCAACTCTATCAATCTCATTCTCCTGCAAAACCCTCAATAGTTTTGCCTGAAGATAAGGACCCATCTCACTTATTTCATCCAATAATATAGTCCCCTGATCGGCTAATTCAAACTTTCCAGGTTTTCTCATCAGCGCCCCTGTGAAGGCCCCTTTTTCATGCCCAAAAAGTTCGCTCTCAAATAATGATTCTGGAAGGGCAGCACAATTTACAGCCACAAATGGTTCTTTACGTCGAGGTCCATAAAAATGGATATAACGGGCTATGAGCTCTTTTCCTGTTCCACTCTCCCCTTGAATTAAAACAGGGGCATTGCTTGAAGCAATCTTTTGACAAAGATTAAGAATTTCAAGCATCCTTTTATTCTGAGTTATGATACAGGGAGAGGATGAAGATTCGATCTTATCAGATTTAACCTCATTATATTTTGAATTGTTTATTGCAAACTCTATCCTTTGTTTCAAAACCTCAGCTGGATAAGATTTAATTAAATAGTCAAAGGCACCCTTTTGCATTGCCTCTACTGCATTTTGAATGCTTCCCTCTTCTTCAATAATAATAACTGGTAAATGGTTAAACCTTGTCTTTATCTTTTTTAAGATCTGGAATCCACTTTCATTTGAAAATTTAGGGTCTATTAAAATTAAATCAAACCCTTCTTCTTTTAATTTATCTAAACCCCTTTCTTCATTTTCTGCCCAGAATAATTTGAAACCATTACCTGAAAAGATGCTGGAGGTTATATCTAAGTTTTTAAACTTATCAAGGAATAAAATAACTCTATGCTCCATTCTAATACACGGCAATCAAATATATTTATTAAACCTAATATGAGTTTGATGAAATTTTTGTTAAGCAATTCTTATGCCACTATTAATTTTTTAATTATTTAATTAAATCAATTGGTTAACCAACATTTAAAAAATGAGAAGTTTTATTCTAACGTCAAAATTCATTTTTATTGTCATAATTTTGACATTAGAAAAGCTTAAGATATCAGGAAGGACTCGATTCGAAATATAGACTTTATTGCTGAATGATCCGCTGCCTTTTCATCTTCTCTATCAAAGTTGTTCGATTTACATTAAGGAGTTGGGCGGCCTTATTTTTAATCCACCCCGTTTTATTAAGGGCTTGAATAATAAGTCTTTTCTCAAATTCGTTAACAGCATCTTCCAGAGATATCCCTTTTTCTAAGACTTCAATCTCCCCAAAAAACTCCTTAGGAATTTTGGAAATGACCTTTTCTGGAAGGTCCTCTATAGAAAGGATTTTATTATTTGTTAAAATTACCATCCTCTCAATGGTGTTTTCTAATTCTCTAACATTCCCAGGCCAATCATATTCCATTAATTTGGAAAGGGCTTCTTCAGTTATTCCATTGACATCTTTTTTCTTGCTCCTTTTAAACTGATGAATAAAGTGATTCACCAACAGTGGAATATCACTTTTTCGCTCTCTGAGGCTTGGCACTTTTATAGGAATTACATTTAAACGATAAAAAAGATCTTCTCTGAACTTCTTTTGTTTAACCAACTCTTCTAAATCCTGGTGAGTTGCTGCTATTAGACGTATATCTATTTTTATAGGTTTCATCCCTCCGATTCTCTCAAATTCCCTTTCCTGAAGAACCCTAAGGAGTTTACTCTGCATTTGAATATCCATATCTCCAATCTCATCCAAAAATAGTGTTCCTCCATTTGCAAGCTCAAAACGTCCGATACGGGTTCTTATTGCATTTGTAAAAGCCCCTTTTTCGTGACCAAAAAGTTCACTCTCTAACAATCCACCTGGAATGGCTGCACAATTTACAGGAACAAACGGCCCTTGACTTCTATAACTGTTATAATGTAGTGCCTTTGCAATCAACTCTTTTCCTGTTCCGCTTTCTCCCTGAATTAATATTGTGCTATCAGTATCTGCTACTCTTTCAATAATCTCAAAAATCCTCTGCATTTGTGGACTATCACCGATAATATTTTTAAACTGATATTTCTTCCTTAACTGGTTTCGAAGTTGAATATTCTCCCTTTTTAGGTTTCGAAACTCTAATGCCTTCTCAATCGTAAGTAGAATCTCTTCAACCTTTATTGGTTTGGTCAGATAATCAAATGCACCAAGTTTTATCGAATCAACTGCATTTTTAATTGTTCCGAAACCCGTTAAAATAATACAAATCGATTCTGGGGAGTTTTGCATGACAAATTTTAACACCTCTATTCCATCAGCCCCCGGCATCTTAAGATCTGTCAATATTAAATCATAGTATTTATCCTCAATCTTTTTTATGCCGCTATTCCCATCAGAGGCAGTATCTACTTCAAATCCTTCTGCACGTAAAATCTTTTCAAGATTTTCAAGTAATTCCAAAGAATCATCTATGAGAAGAATCTTCTCATTTCTCATAAGTACTCCTTTTATCAATTTATCTGGAATATACTTTAATTTTCTTTAAATGTCAATTATTTGACTTTAGACCTTTAGACCTTTTAGTACCACCATATCGCCATTGTGAACTATGGGTAGTAATCTAATTTTTAAAGAAGAGATTACCTAAGTTCGTTTCATCCTCTTGCAATAAACCCATGCTTTCTGTCATTTTGAGGGCTTTAGCCTGCGGAAATTTCAATCGGAATGTGTTCTTTATGCGAGTAGGTGTGGCAATCTAATTTTTAAATATATTTACCCTGATTGCATTTGATAACTTCTACGATCCCTACAATCTCTATTTCTTTAAGAATCTTTTTTAGGGGATCAGATTGGGGTAATTTCTCACTAATATATTCCATTCTATTTATTTCCTCATTAATTGAAGAGGCTAAAGACTGCAACTCCCTTAATGGAATTTCATCATTTTCTAAGGCCTTCTTGTATTTTTCAATCTTATCTAAGACCTTATTTCCAATTAAAATACCTTCTATTTGAGGTGTATAATCAGATTTAGGTTTTATGCTATTAACATATGAAGAGTTTAGATTTTGAATATTTAAAGCAGAAAGAGTTTCTTCTCTCTTTTTTGCCTCTTCCAATATAGTCTTAAAATCATTACCAATTTTATCCTGTTTATCAGGTTTTGATATGAATAAGTTCCCATTTAATAGATTTTCAACCTTCATTCGAATCACCTCTAAAGATTTACAGCAATTTTTATGCCTATCTATTTATCAATTTTAAAAAATGTTCATTAATCTCTATCAATCTAAATATAACACAAAGAATACCATATCTTATGAGTGGAGCGAGGAATCTATAAGATTGCCGTGCATCCTATTTAGAAATTTATTGATTTAGAAAATCGGCTATAAATTGAAAGTCACAGGAAAATTTTGCCTAATGCAAAGAAGTTTTTGCCACTTTAAACTCATTTAATGATTTTTTCTTTGATATTTTAAAACTTTTCATTGATAAAGGAATTCTTCGAAAAAAATCTGCCTCAGTTGTCCAGGTTGAAAATAATAATTCATCTCCTTAATTAACTCCTCTTTTAGTTTATCCTTAAATTCTGAATTTTTTAAATCGACTAATCCCTTTTCACAAATAACCATAATTACAAGGTCATTTAAAATAGACATTTTTGATTGAACATCTTCAACCCACTTTTTATTACCAACTTCTAAGGCAATCTTAATCCTTAGATAATGCCTTCCATCTTCTTCCTTAAGGTTAATGGTCATTGGCTGCATATTAACGATTGGACCTATATCTTTTATCTCCTTTTTTAGAGTTTCATCTTTTCCCTTTTTGTTTAGGCCCAAAATAGAAATATGACCCAAAAATTCCACTCCAATAATTCCAATAATGCATAAAAAGATGAATGCCCCACCTATAAGCAACAGCCTTTTTTTTGACTTATTACCCGAGGTTTCACTTGGTTGATCTTTCTGATTTTTAATTGATTTATCCTCTTTATTCGCATCCATTGAACCAATCCTTCTTTACTTAAATGCCTTTTCAATTTGATTCTGATTTGAATTAATGAGTCTAACAACCTCCTCAGGTATTTGTTGTATTGGAAGAACCTTTTCAACAGCTCCTCTCCTAATAGCCTCTTTAGGCATCCCGAAAACAACACAGGTGCTTTCATCTTGAGCAATAGTCCTGGCCCCTGCCTCTCTCATTTTTAATAAACCATCTGCCCCATCAACTCCCATTCCAGTTAGTATAATACCTATTGCATTTGGGCCGGCATTTTGAGCTACAGAATTAAATAGTATATCCACAGCTGGCCTTTGATGATTGACCATTGGACCATCCTTTAACTTCACATAATATTGGGACCCACTTCTCTTAAGTAGCATGTGCAAATTTCCAGGAGCAATGAGTGCTACTCCATTGATAACGGAATCACCATCCCTGGCCTCCCTAACCTCTATCTCACATAATTGATTTAGACGTTCTGCAAATGCTTTGGTAAAATTTGGAGGCATGTGTTGAACAATAACAATACCCGGGACATTTATAGGTAGATGAATTAATATCTGTTTTATTGCCTCCGTACCCCCAGTAGATGCTCCAATCGCTATTACTTTCTGCGTTGTTTCACTCAGTGGTTCTATAACTTCTAAGTTAGAGAAATTATTTGTGATTATGTAATTTTTAAAATTTTTTATATTAGCCTTCACAGCTACTCTTATTTTTTCTTTCAATAAAGTACTCATATCTCCTACTGAATAGGCAGAACCTGGCTTTGAGAGAACATCGACAGCTCCACTTTCCAAGGCATCTAAGGCCATTTTGCTTCCCTCTGGAGTTAAAGAACTAACTATAATAACAGGTAACGGGTAATACTTCATTAATTTCTTAAGAAAGGTCAATCCATCCATCCTCGGCATCTCTATATCAAGTATTATCACGTCCGGCCTCTGGGAAATAATCTTATCCCTTGCAACGTAAGGGTCAGGTGCAGTTCCGACCACTTCTATATCATGCTCTCTTGAGAGCTCTTCAGTAAAGATCTTACGAACAATAGCTGAATCATCAACAATCAATACCCGTATCTTTTTTGAAAAATTCTGAGTCAATTTATTACCCCCATCTTTTATCTCATATTCTCCTTTGATGGATTCTATTCTATATCTCTTTAATTCCAAACTCTTGACGCTTAATCAAAACCCTGCCTGTATTTATTTCTAACCAAAGTGTTCGAGTTATTTTACCACCTACATCTTCTCCATGGATTGAAAGATCATGATTTCGTAAAATCCTCCGTAGCGTTAAGTAATTTTTCTTCCCGATATCAAAAAAACCCGATTCATCCATAATCTGTGATCCACCAGCTACTTTAACCTGTAATCTCTCTTTTTTTGCACCAAATTTATAAATTTCATTTAAAAAATAAG
>JBBIOI010000097.1:0-12630 GCA_037443425.1 Deltaproteobacteria bacterium | reverse complement strand
TAGTGATATGATATTGTCGTAGCTAACGGCCTGAAAATATTGTAGACTCCTTTTAGCATCTTCTATTGTATATAGAGGTTCTATCTCCCGGCCGCCCAATCGCCTTGCCTTACGATTCCTCCACTCTGCTTCCATCTCCTGGATATGAGCACTATCCTGAAGCATTATCTCACATAGATCGATTGTGGCTTGTGTACAGATGATCTTACCCCTGAATCCCTCTTTAACTATTTTAGGAATTAAACCACTATGATCTATATGTGCGTGGGTGAGTAAAATAAAAGATAACTTGTCTGGTTGATAAGATCGGACATCCCTGTTTCTTTCTTCAAGTTCTCTTCCACCCTGGAACATCCCGCAATCAACCAACCATTTTACCGAACCCTTTTCAAAAAGAAAGGCAGAACCTGTTACAGTCTTTGCCCCACCTAAAAATTGCACACTTATCATCCTTAATTTTACTCCTTCCAAATTAGGATTGACTTTTATTAATCTTTTTCCTAATATAAAATTTCTAAATTATCAATAAAAGGAGGCATAATGGTAGAAAAGCAGTATGTTATTAACGAAATAACAATAAAAGACACTTGGAGACTATTTCATATTATAGCTGAATTTGTAGAAGGTTTTGAAACCCTCTCACAATGTCATCCTGCAGTCAGCATATTTGGTTCTACAAGGGTTAAACCGGATGATGAAATCTATTCCAAGGCTGAGCGTATCGGTGAACTTCTTGCCCAAAATGGTTTCTCTATCATTACTGGTGGCGGTCCTGGTGTTATGGAGGCAGCAAATAAAGGGGCTTCTAAGGTAGGTGGTAAGTCAATAGGGTTAAACATCGAATTACCACTCGAACAGAAACCAAATCCTTATGCAAATATTACTTTGAGGTTCCGTTATTTCTTTGTACGAAAAGTAATGTTTGTAAAATATGCCGTAGCCTACATAATCCTTCCAGGTGGATTTGGGACACTTGATGAACTATTTGAATCTGTCACCCTGATTCAAACAAACAAAATCAAACCATTCCCTGTAATTCTTGTTGGATCAGAATATTGGAGGGGGCTTCTCGATTGGCTAAGAGATGTTGTATTAAAAGAGGGTAAAATCTCTCCTTCAGACCTTGAAATCTTCAGCCTTATTGATGATCCAGAAGAGGTCTTAAAGACTATTAAAAAGACTGTAATCCTGTAGGATTAATTTCTAAGATGATGGATTTCATCAACGACATAATACGTCAATAATGTTGCAAGTTCAATAATCATCCTTTCCTCTTCTTCAGGGAAATATCCAAGATTCTCAGTTTTGCATATGGCTTCCCATTGCCGAAGACGTCTTCGAATGGTGTGTTTATTTGATCCAAGTATCCATATGGCTACTTTTTCTGTGAGAAGCCTTGCATATTTTCTTATCAACCTCCATGCAGGGAGTGTCTTTCTTCGGGCAGTTGTTGGTTTAATGAAAATTTCATTCATATCTGTGAGATACTCCTGAAGCTCCTGATCCAGAAGTTCTCCGTCTAATCCCCACCATTCTGACACAGTCTCCTCTATTGTAGTGTACTCACCTTCTCTTTTCTTTTTTGTATTTATTGGCTCCTTGCCCGCAATCTCATCCATGAGACGGTCTACATAAGATAATTTCTCCAAGGCGTTCGGCCAATTACGATATTTATCTCTCCAACGTGACCTTGGATCAAGCCATATAGCAAATGTCTCTGCCCAGTCCTCATCAGGATGTTTTTGCGCATAATGAGGATCTCCTAAATAGTGTAGGTGTCTAACATAACTTCTTGACCAGGGATTAACCTTGTAGAGATATCCATCGCGATATTTCTTATTAAAGTCCCCAAATATATCCTTCCATTCTTTACGTTGCCAGAGTTTATAAGCATAATTTACAGCATGACCTGTCTCATGTCGGAGTATTTTTATTATCTCCTCATTTGTTGGAATATCTCCCTCAAGTTCCCTTAATTCAGGGGTTGCTAAATAGAATGGTATACTTATTGAGATCCTTTTATTTGTACATCCCCATTCATTTCCAAAATAAAAATCAGGCCACAGGCATATACGATGTCTCTCCAGTTCTTTTTTTAACCTTTTAAGACATGACCCTAAATGTTCATATAGATCAAGCTTAAGATCACAAATCCTTGTCATTAAAAATTTTTGATAACTTATCTCATCCATTTAAACCCTCCAACCTCCCCCGTTTTCCCATATCCAACCTATTATGATAAAAAATATAAAACTTAAGGGTATCCATGGTCAAAAGAAATTTTTCACAAATTAAATTTCTAATGATTTCAATAGGTTAAGACTTAACTTACATCAGGAAAGATGCAGGGGTCCCTTTAGCTGTTAAATTAATGCTTTTTGTTTTAATATTATAGAAACAAAATTTTTTGGGGGAATTAATGGACGTATATATATCAGGGGTAGGAATGACAAAATTTGGAAGATTAGATGACCCACTTGAAGCCATAATGGCAGAGGCATCGGCGATAGCTTTAAGAGATGCACAGTTGGAAAAAGTTGATGCAATTTATATAGGGGTTATGAATGTAGAGGAGTTCACAGGTGAATCTAACTTTGCCACCCTTCTGGCCAATACTCTTGGCCTTACTGGTATTCCATCAACAAGGATCGAAACAGCTTCTTCAACAGGGGCAGGGGCATTTGAGACAGCCTTTTATGCAATCGCATCCGGTTATATGAAGAATGTACTTGTGGTTGCTGGCGAGAAAATGACTCACCTTACAACACCTAAAATAAATCGAATCTTATCAGAGGTTATAGATCGGACAGAACGAAGATATGGAGCAACTATGGCTGCATTGGCTGCTATGATTGGCCAGAGATATGCATATGAACATAGAATACCACAGTCGAGATTCGAATATATACTTTCAGAAATTGCTATAAAAAACCATTTTAACGGTTCTCTCAATCCTTATGCCCAGTTTCAGAAGATCATTTCAAAAGAAGAATATTTCAGCAGTAAGATGATCTCCTATCCCCTCCGTCTTTACGATTGTGCTCCTATAAGTGATGGGGCATCAGCCATTGTCCTAACCTCTAATCCTACCCATATAAAGGTTTCAGGGATTGGCCATGCAACCGATACACTTGCATTAAGCCATCGCACATCATTGGTCTCTTTCAATTCCACCAAGGAGGCAGCTAAGAAGGCTTATCAGATGGCACAAGTCAATCCGTCTGAAATACAATTTGCCGAAATCCATGATGCCTTCACCCCATTCGAGATAATTGGAAGTGAGGATTTGGGTTTATTCCCACCTGGAAAGGCTTGGGAGGCAATCGAAGAAAAGATGACCTATCTACATGGAAGATTGCCTATTAATCCATCAGGAGGACTTAAATCAAGAGGTCATCCAATTGGCGCATCAGGGCTTGCCCAGCTTGTAGAAATTGTCTACCAGCTCCGAGGAGAAGCAGGTGAACAAAGACAGCTTAGAAAGGCAGATATTGGTTTAGCACAAAGTATTGGTGGTATAGGAAATAATAATTTTGTCATAATTCTTGAACGGACTGACCGTAAACGAAATCTTGTAAAAGGATGGAAATTGGAATATCATCCAGAGATTAAAACCTCCTCTAAAGTAACTCCCTCATTAACCGTAAAAGAAGGCTCGGGAATCTTAGAAACATTTACAACCCTCTATTCACCACCAGAGGGGTTTAAATCTCCACTTACACTCGGTTTAGTTAAAACTAAAGAGGGAGAAAGGATCATGGCTTGCAATCCGGATTACCGTTCGCCGAAAGAGTTAAAGATAGGCGTGGGTGTTTATTTAAAAATGAGAGAAGGTATCTTTGTCTTTGAGAAAAAGACACTTAGAAATTGGCTCAAGAGGATTTTCAAGTTTATAAAATAAGCCTTTATGTCTCGGTTCATTCTTTGTTTAACTATCATATTTTCATTTTCAGTAACCACTTATGCTCAAACCAATGAATCCAGCTTACAGCTCTGGAGTGTTGGTGATAGGCAATGGAGTATTGAAGAAGAAAAAAAATACGCCAAGTGGGTTGAAGAGAATATAGATGAGGATTTTTTTATCCGCCATAAGATCCCGATAGATTGTGCAGATCTCCCATATGCCGTCCGTTGGATATATTCAAGGATTTTCCATCTCCCCGCAGCAGCAACAACAAAGGATAATAAACTCATAGGACATTGGTCGAAAGAATGGTCAGATCTTCCAACTCATAAAGAATGGCAAAAGGATCTTCGATTTCGTAGGGCACTTCTCTATATGCTTTCAGAAACAACAACTCGAACCCTTCCTTTCGATACTTATCCAATCAAAATAGATAAAGAGTCAGTTACTCCAGGCACACCTTTCTTCATTACAGAATCACATTCAGGAATAATTGCCCAAGTAATACTTGATGGAAGTTCTATACATCCTATTCAAACCTGGGAATCTACCTATCCTGCTAAGATTAGAAAGCTTAATAAAAGAATCTTTATTGCACCAAGGCCAGAATCAACTGTAAAATCTGGGATTGTTAAATTTCGATGGCCTATCCTCCAAAACGGAAAATGGATATATCTCCCACCGAAGGAGCATCCATTCTATTCAGAACAACAGTATCAATCAAGTTTCTACGAAGGATACGTAGACTATTCAGATGCTGTTGCGAAAAGGATCGATCCTTTCAACTACGATCCAGATGAGAGGATTGTAAAATTAATCTCACACATAACTTCTTACTTAAAAGAAAGAATACCAATTGTATTGGAAGGATATAAAAGGTGCAGGACCAAAAGATGCCCAGAAGGATCCGAGCTTTGGGAAACCTATAGTACTCCAGGAAGAGATGGTTTTATCGTTTTGATGATGGATCATCTTCACGAGTTTATTAAACTCCACAACCTTGATGAGGCCAAAGTCAAAGAGACGATGGAATCTATCATTCTACCTATTTCAAAAGATAAGTCTGTATCATTCTACCATATATATCAGAATTATCTATGGCTTTCTCCAAACCCGGAAGATTCTATCGAGGCACGATGGGGCCTTAATAAATGTGAGATGATAATCAAACAAATAGCTAATACTAAAAAGTCCATAGCCTTCATAGAGAAGACATACCGTAAAAGAGATCCAAAATATGCAGATTTTTCACGCCACCAGCAAGAAGAAATACTTAGGAGACTTAGAGAGGAATGGGAAAGATCTCAATGTAAGGGATCCTTAAAATTTTAGTGAATTAGAATCTGTATCTTTTCGAGAATCTCATTAACCTGAAATGGTTTTGAAATTATACAGTCCACTTTTGACCTATTTAGACTATCTTCTTCAATTCTTACTCCCCATCCTGTTATCAAGATTACTGGAATATCAGGATCCTTCTTCTTCACCCTTTTTGCCACTTCCCAACCATTCATACCAGGCATTCCAAGATCTGTAAGCACAAGATTCACACAATTTTCTTCAAGACATTTTATACCCGATGCCCCATCCTGAGCCTCTATTACCTCAAATCCCCCAAAAATCAGGATATTTCTTAGGAGGCTTCTTATCCGCTCATCATCCTCAATAATAAGTACTTTTATTGTTTTTTTATCCATCTTAAAAGCTCAAATACTGAAAAATCAGATGAAATATTTGGCAATGTCAATATGATATTTATATGGATCTAAGGTTTTTACTATACTCCTTTTATAACTTCCATCCTTATTCCTCTCTGAGAGATCGACTATCTCTTTGCTTGCCCCTCTTTTTTCGTCCTTTCCAACAAGAATAATCTTAGGCCTGTCCAATAATTGTGGATCTGGATTAGTTTTAAAAACCACTCCGATCTCATCTGTATCCAAAAGAACCAATGATCCAATAGGATATACCCCTACAATTCCAATAAATAATTTTAAAAGTATTGGATCGTAATTACTGCCCCTTTCCCTTAAAAGGATTGAAAGGGCCTGTTCTGGGGTATAGGGGATTTTTTTGTAGACCCGAGGCGTTGTCATTGCATCGTAACTATCTGCAATCTGAATTATCCTTCCAAAGAGACTAACACCTTTTCTCCTAAAAAGCCTTGGATAGCCTGAAAGGTCAAATCTGAGATGATGATCAAAAATACCTATAACCATCCTGGGATTTATCTCTCCCAGCTGTTTTAAGTTTAAAACTATCTCTACCCCCATCAAGGGATGCCTCTTCATAAGCCTCCACTCATCTTCGTTAAGGGAGGATGGTTTATTAAGTATTTCCTTAGGTATCTTTGATTTTCCAATATCATGAAGAAGGGCGGTTATCCCTAACTCAGTCAACGTCTTTCTCGAAAGTCCTAATCGTCTTCCCATTGCAAGCGAATATATCGAAACATTGACTGAGTGGTTAAAAGTATATTCATCGTAATTTTTTATTGTTGCCATCCCAAGCAAGATAGATTCATCTTTCATGGCAAGATGTACAGCCTTTTGTGCCAATCTTTTAAGCCTTCTTGTGTCCGTAAACTGTTTTCCCTTAATATTAGAAATAACATCCTTCATCGTATTGATTGTCTCGAAAAAGACCTTCTTGGCTACTTCCTCTGAATCCTCTTTCTTAGGAGAAAGTTCTTCTAATTCATATATCTCAAGTGGATTAACTTCGATAATATTTATGCCCTTATTCAATAAGTGATCCTGTAAAATGAAAACATTATCCTCATTATCCTCTTCTAAGTTTACCAATGCATAGATAAATTCCCTTAAAATCTCCTCATTAAGTTCAGATTTAAATATGACCTCACCAATCAGCCTTTTTCTCAATTTTGTCAATAGATACTTAAAACTGGTAAACCCTTCTACAGAGTAAGGTAAACGTTTATCATTAATGAAGAAATCGTCCTTAACAATCTTTATTGCAAGGATCCCTTCTCTTTCTACTATGGTATTTATAGCATGGAGAGACTCATTTATAAATTGATTAAGGGCTACATTTTTAGAATCATAGATTTGAGAAATTCTCATTAATACATGAAATTTTGTTATAAGATTTACTCCTAATTTTATTAGGTCAAAATCTGTTGATTCTGATACGGTTGATAGACCATGATTTGACACTTCGCTAATAAATTCAAATGATTCCATATTAATTACCCATTTCTTCTCCAAGTAATTTCAATGTGTTTCTTGCACAGATTCTCATCTCTTTCCATTTAGCCCTTTGAAAGATCCTTCTCTTATTTGCTATTTTCCTTAGAAAAGGGCTAGCCTCTTTTGAACCCGTTTCAGCAAGGGCCTTAAAAAAAGTCGATTTTTCTTGATAATCAGCCTTATAAAAATCCTTTGATAATATGATCTCCTTAAGAGGTTCAAATGCCTTCTCTTTAGCCAGTCTTGCAAATAAGATTGAAGCCTTCATTCTAATATCTTTATCGGAGTCATTTAAAAATCTTTTAATAAGCTCTGAACCCTTTTCACCAAATCTATTGATTACATACAATACCTCTTCTCTTACCTTTCTATCTATATGGTTTGTTAAACTGGCCAAATATTTTAATGAAATTGGGTTTCCAATCTTTCCAATTATATAAATGATATGGCATACGAATAATGGATCGGAATCTGATAGAAACTTAGTAATGGGGGTAATATCATCTTTGCAAAGCAGGGCAATCTTATCGCAAATAAACTTTCTCCATTTCCCAGATTTTATCTCCTTTAGTATAAGGCATAGCGTTTCAGTAGCCTTTTGAGTTACAAATCCAAAGTATTGAATAACTGTCTCTGCATTAATTCCATTTTCATTTAATAGCTTAGCTAAAAGTTCGATTAAATGAGGCTTTGATGGATTATCGAGAATCCGTTTAATAGCAAATATCTGCTTATCCCTTAAAACTATTGACTCCATTGTATTTGAAAGGGTCTTTAATACCTCCAAGGCTATATCCAATCTCTTTTGTTGAAGCAGAGATTCAATCAATCTATCAAAATATGAGATCATGTTTTCGTAGGCATCAACATCTTCTCCGAGATGAAGGAGTATCTCAATTAAGTTTTCAATAAGATGGAGAAATTCGGGTTGTTCCTCTCTCCTTACCTCCTCATAAATCGCTTCCATCTCTTCGGTACTAAGCTGGCAGACTTGAATCAATGGACTTCCAACAGAAAGATTTAAGGACTGGTTTAGAGTATCAATGGCTAAAGAATCAGATTCATCATCTTTAAGTTCAGTACCTCCATCTTCGTGTTCTGTTTCTAATGATATTTTAAATTCCAGTTTAGTATTCAAATCTTCTATCGTGGCAGGAACAGAACCATCTTTCCCATCAAGAAATTCATCAACTGTTGTAAAGATGATATGAGAAAAGTCTCTCTCCCAGAGAAGTGTTACAAGATCATCTTCTAAACGATTTATGAAATCACTTTTCCTAACAATATTTAAGAAATCGACAATCTCTTCAAATTCCAATCCTTTAAGGAAGCGAATCTCCCTTATCCCATCTTTAAAAAAATGAAAGGCAAGGCTCTCCTTTATATCATCACTTTCATAGACAACCTTTCCCTTAAAATAAAGATTATATTCTCCAACCTGAAGGGAAAAAGAATCAAATTCTTCAAAATAGTTTTCAAAGTCTCTTTTTAAACGTTCAAGAAATTTTGATAGAATTGGATGATTAGATTCATAAAGTCTATATGCCTTTAAAGTCTGTAGAAAAGTTTGAATAAGGGCCTTTGTAGATTTGACCTCTTCGTAAAGTTCTTTTTCTTCAAAATCCTCTTTTGTGGTCTTTATATTTTCAACCCTCAGCACAATTTACCCCGTAATCAATTATTTCTTTGAGATAAATCTTCACCTTTTAAAAAGCGATCAAGCTCAGATTTCAAGACCTTCCAACCACGGCCTGCCTTAACACCTTTTATCTTTCCCAGATAGATATATTTTAGATAGGTTGGCCGAGATATCCTCAGATAATTACATGCCTCTTCAGTGGTTAGTACATCCTTTTCTTTTATGTTTAACATCTCTTTACTACCTCTTATTGTGGTTTTACATAAATTTTCTGCATTTTTTATACCAATCTTCTTTAATTTATGTAAGTTATTGTTTTTAAAATAAAATTTTATTTGATTTAAAGTCTTAAGACCCTAAAATTAACATTTTTTGTCCTTCTCTTTTGAAATATTTTTATTGCCACTTTAAAAATGGATGGGTTAAAATTTCAATAAAATTTAAGGGGAGAAGGAAAATGAGTAAAGAATCAAATAAAAAGAAGGTAAAGGAAATTATTAAAATATTAAGTAAGGAGATACCCAATTCTAAGATTGCCTTAAACTACTCAAATCCTTTTGAATTATTAATCGCCACCATCTTATCTGCCCAATGTACTGATGTAAAAGTTAATCAAGTAACCTCAAATCTATTTAAAAAATATAAGTCTCCAAAAGATTTTGTAAATTTAAGTTTGGAAAAACTTGAAGAAGAAATTCGACCCACGGGTTTCTATAAAAATAAAGCTAAATCTATTAAAGAATGTTGTAAGGCATTGATCGAGCGGTTTGGTGGCAAGGTTCCACAAACCTTAGAAGAGCTTGTGACACTCCCCGGGGTTGGCCGAAAAACGGCCAATGTAATTTTGGGAAATGCCTATGGAGTGCCTGGAATTGTGGTGGATACACATGTTCATAGGGTTAGCAAAAGGATTGGACTTACAGAGAATGACGATCCAACCAAGATCGAGTTCGATCTCATGGAGATTGTTCCAAAAGAGGAATGGACACATTTTTCAAATCTTCTAATCTGGCATGGTAGAAGAACTTGTACAGCTAAAAAGCCTCTCTGTAATAACTGTTCAATAGTAAAATATTGTGATTACAGGATTAGTTTAAACTCCAAGGCTTAAACCCCTAACAAATATTATGGCCCTAACAGACCAAATCATTAACAAGGTATTGCTTATAGAGAAAGAGATAAATTTTCCAATCTCTCTTGTTGGAAATAAGAACTACAAATTGGAAAATTCAACCATGACTTCTTATTCGAACCTGACAGGGGCTATTAGTTCTATAATTAAAAATGGGCGAAAAATCTTAATCATAACAGGTTTTTATATTCCAGGTGGGACCCCTCCTGCTACAGAAACCGATGGCCCACCAGGTGCACTTATATTAGCAAAAGGATTGAAAAACTTGGGAATAGAAGCCCTACTCCTTTCAGATCGTTTCACCCTTCCCACCTTAAGGATTGGATTGGATATCCTCAAAATCCCAGAAGATGAAATACCCTTGATATGTTTTCCTCTTGATGAGCATGAAAAGGATTTTAAAATCTCTACTCAATTCACAATAAACTTTCTAAAGAGCAATTTAGGAAAGGATCTTACACATCTAATCTATATCGAAAGGGTGGGACCGAACCATACACTTGAATCGTTTTTATCTCAAGATAGAAATACTTATCCCCCTGTAGAAGAATTTAATAAGACCCTTCCCCTCAGCCTAAGAGATCGCTGTTTCAACTCGAGGTTAGAAGATATTACCTCTTATACTGGCAAAACACACCTGTTAATAGAAATTAAGAATAAATTGGGAATCTCTATCCATAGCATTGGGATTGGTGATAGGGGAAATGAGATAGGGGCTGGAAGGATTCCATGGGAGGTCTTTAAGCGAAACTCCTCTTCCAATCGTGAGGCTATTTTTTGTTGCAGGGTAAAGACCGATTTTCTGATTTCCTGTGGGATATCAAATTGGGGAGCATACGCATTGCTTGCAGGAGTAGCCTTAGCAGCTGGGAAGGAAGAAATCTTAAAAAAGATTACTCCCGAGCAAGAAGGGATGATCCTTGAGCATCTTATTTATCATGGCCCAGCCATTAATGGAATCAGCCAAAGGCAGCAATTTTCTGTAGATGGAGTTGAATTTAAAGATTATATAAGAGTTGTTGAAAGGGTTATAGATATTGCATTAAGTTAAAAAGGTTTGATGTTAATTGATCCAGGTTCATTGACAGACATCATAGGATTCTTTATATTAGGCACGGGAATCCTATTTCAATTATATAAAAGCAGGAGGACTAAAAAATTTTAATAAATTCTTATTCATATCTGGAGGTATATTGAATGGAAAAATATATAGAAAATTATAAAAAGAAGACACCTATCTCAGAATCCTTTTTCCAAAGGGCAAAACAGGTAATGCCCGGAGGTGTCTCACACAATGTTCATTACTTTCCACCATATCCCTTTTTTGTGAAAGGGGCAAAAGGATCAAAAATTAGAGATGTTGATGGAAATGAATATATTGATCTATGGATGGGCCACTTTGCACATATCCTCGGTCATCACCCTGATGTCATCCAGGAAGCCATTGAAAAACAATTAAGAGAGGGCATCCATTGGGGTATTGTATTTGAGAAACAGATAGAATGGGCAGAGATAATATGTGAGCTAATTCCTTGTGCAGAGATGGTTCGTTTCTGCTGCTCTGGTACCGAGGCTACCATGTATGCTGTCAGAATTGCTCGCGCTTTTACAGGAAAACGCATAATACTGAAGGCTGCGGGTGGCTGGCATGGGGCAAATTCAGAACTTTCTGTTGGGATAAAAATGCCTTACGAAAAAGAAGAAGGCATTGGTTTTTTACCTGAAGCCCAGAATTTTACTAAATTGATATACTTTAATGACCTCTCCCAAACTATAGATACAATCAATACATATAAAAATGATCTTGCAGGTATCATAATTGAACCCGTAATTGGAGAGGGTGGCTTTGTATCTGCTTCATTAGAATATTTAAAGACCCTGCGATCAGAAACCGAAAGATTAGGGGCATTGCTCATATTTGACGAGGTCATATCCGGATTTCGTGTCTCTCTTGGAGGTGCCCAGGAAAGACTTGGGGTAATACCTGATCTAACCACCTTAGGAAAGATCGTGGGTGGGGGCTTCCCTGTTGGAGTAGTTGCTGGTAAGAGAGAGATTATGGAAAGGACTTCTCCTGAAAGACCTGTAAAGAAATGGGAAAGGATATTGGTTGGAGGTGGAACTTTTTCTTCCCATCCATTTACCGCAGCATCGGGCATTTCTATGCTCAATTATTTAAAAAACCATAGTCAAGAGATATACCCACTTTTAGAGGAAAATGGGAAAATGATAAGAGAGGGAATAAAGAAGGCATTCGATTCTGAAGGGGTAGAAGCTATTGTTACTGGAACAGCCTCACTTTTTCAAACACATTTCCCAATTGAAAAAGGAAAGAATTTTAATTCTCCACAATCCATTAATCAATGGACAGATATTGAAAAGAGGGAGATAGAATTTAGACTCAGGATGCTTTCAAAAGGTGTTCATATCATGCATGGAGGGGGTTCGCTCTCAATTTCACATTCTAAGGAAGACATTGAGAAAATCATTGAAGCAACCAGAGAAGTGGCAAAGGAGATGAAGAATTGAACTTAAGGGGAGGTATGGAGGGGTTAACTACTTCAGGACTTTTTCAGGACTACCAAAATTTTTGTTGACAAAAGATTTTTTTTATGATTTTTTATCTACACTTTAAAGTTAATATAAAAAGGCTCATTCTAACCTATAAAATTGGAAAGGAGGGATTTTATGATTTCGCTTAATGTTAATGGGAAAACCTACAGGGTTGATGTTTCACCAGATGTGC
>JBBIOI010000096.1:0-12730 GCA_037443425.1 Deltaproteobacteria bacterium | reverse complement strand
ATCAAGGCAAAAAGACCGGTTAAGTATGAGATGACACGTGAGGAAGATTTCTTATCAACGACTCCACGTCATGCAATGGAGATATATATCAAGACAGGTGTCAAAAAGGATGGGAGGATAATTGCGAGAGAGGCAAAGATTAATGTAGATACAGGGGCATATGCATACTTTGGTCCAAATACAACCTCAAATGCAGCCCAGCTTATTACGGGTCCTTATAATATCCCGAATGTCTGGATAGAAGGGATCTGTGCTTATACAAACAAGATATCCTGCGGACCTTGTAGAGGACCTGGTGCTGTTCAGGCACATTTTGCTGTAGAGACCCATATGGATAGGATATCTCGGGCACTTGGTATTGATCCAATCGATTTCAGGATAAAAAATGCACTAAGACCAAATGACTTCACCTCAACTGGTCAGAGGCTTGATGATGCTGGCTATGTTGAAGCCCTTTCGGAGTTAAAGAAATCTTTAAATAAGTATTTAACAGTAATCCCGAAATATGATGAGAAAAAGGCAATAGGTATTGGTATAGCAGGAGGGTTCTGGGGTATTCCTGGTTTTGGATCAAGTGCTACGGTTAAGATAAATGAAGATGGCACTGTAATACTTTCAATGGGTTCTGTTGAGATTGGAACAGGTTCTGATACTGCCATGGCGTTAATAGTTTCTGAAGAGTTGGGAATTCCTCTGGATCATATTAAAGTGGTAAGTGGTGATACAGATACCTGTCCATTCGATTTCGGTGCAATAGGGAGCCGGACAACACAGGCAATGGGTGTTGCGGTTCATAAGGCTGTTGAAGGGGTAAAACAACAGCTTTTGTCCTTTGCAGAAAATCATCTCAAGGTTCCAAAAGAGATGCTTTCATTTGGTCATGGGAAAATCTTTGTTTCTGAAAAGCCCGAGGTTTCTATTTCGATTGCCAAGGCAGCACATCTACTTTCAACCATAAAAGGGGGGCCTGTTGTTGCCACTGGTACCAATACAACCCCTACACCACCATTCAATCCTGAGTTTGTTGAGAGCCATATAATGTCAAGTAAGCCTTTCTTTGCTTTTGGTGCACAGGCAGTTGCAGTTGAGGTTGATAAGATAACAGGAAAGGTTCGAGTATTAAAGGTTATTGCCTCACATAATGTGGGAAAGGCTATTTTTAAAGATGGCATAGAAGGCCAAATCCATGGTGGTGTAGCAATGGGAATAGGTTATGGACTGAGCGAGGAGGCGATCTTCTCAGATGGAAGACCACTTAATGATTCATTTTTGGACTATCGACTCCCAACCACAATGGATGTTTCGGAGATTATCCCAATAATTGTCGAAAAAGAGAATGCAAAGATACCAGATGATATTCTAGGTGTGGGTGAACCTGCCACGATTCCAACCGCAGCAGCTTTAGCCAACGCTGTATTTGATGCTGTAGGAGTTAGAGTCAATCATCCTCCACTTACTCCAGAAAAGGTCTATCGCGCCATGCAAGGATGGGAGATTAAGCGTAACCCGAGTTTTGATTCTACCAGAGGAATAATTTGAATTATTATATATAAACTGCAAAAGTATATTATTAAAAATAAGGAAAGAGAAGATATGGAACTTTATGGTTATGGAAGGATACTTGATGTGGATTTAACTACAGGAAGGGTTGAAAAAAGGGAATTTGATAAGAAGTTTACAGAGGACTTTATTGGTGGTATGGGGATGAGTACCCGTATTCTCTATGATGAGGTTGGTCCTGAAATAGATCCCTTGAGCCATAAAAATATTCTAATATTTGCCAATGGTCCATTTACTGGAACAGAGGTCCCATGTTCAGGAAGGACAGAGGTGACTACAAAGTCATCTCTTACAGGGCATATTGGATCTGGTAATACAGGTGGTCTCTGGGGTGCAAGGCTTAAGCATGCAGGTTTTGATTTGCTTATTATTAGAGGAAGGGCAGAGAGGCCATCTTATTTATGGATCAATGATGACTCAATAGAGATTAGGGATGCAATCCATCTGTGGGGAAAAGATACAAATATTACAACGAATATGATCATAAAGGAGCTGGCTCAAGCCGACACCTCAGATGTCTCTGTGTTGACTATTGGGCCTGCAGGCGAGAATTTGGTTAAATTTGCCTGTACGCTTAACGATTTTCATCATGTAGCAGGTCGTTGTGGGGCGGGTGCTGTAATGGGATCTAAGATGCTAAAGGCAATAGCAGTTCGTGGAACAGGGTCTGTTAAGATAGCAAAACCGGATGTATTTAAAGAGGCTGTCAGTGAGGCAAGACAGCGTCTTTTAGCTGCTGAAAGGGCAAGGAGACATCCTGATTCACCAAAGGACGTGAGGGTTGAAGATTATGAAAAAGGATGTCTTCCTGGTAAGAACTTTCAAACAGGCATTCTTTCAGGTTGGTTGGAAACAAGAACCGCTGAGATTGCAAAGCAATATGTTACAGGATTTGAAAGTATATGCTATAGATGTCCGGTACCTTGTTTCAATGTGGTTGAGGTAAAGGAGGGGAAATTCTCTGGGACAAAGATAACACGGGGGACAATGCCTGGGGTAGTATTTAATTTTGGTGCACTCTGTGCAATAGATAATCTTCCTGCAATATGGAGGTGTAAGGAAATCTGCCAGAATCTTGGTCTTGATTATGAATCTTCAGGGGCATCAATAGCATTTGCAATGGAGTTATTTCAGCGAGGAATCATAGATAGAGCTGAAGCAGATGGGCTTGATTTATCATGGGGGAATGAAGATACCATTATAAATTTACTTAAAAAGATTGCTTTTCGAGAGGGTTTTGGAGATGTCCTTGCTGATGGGACTATTAAAGCAGCCAAAAAAATTGGGAGAGGGGCTGAAAGGTATGCATTCACAATTAAACGTCTGGAGATAGGAATGATGCCAGATCCTCGTCCAAAAACTCGAAGGGGATGGTTATTTGGTTTTCTTACAAACCCGAGGGGTGGGGATAATTTGAAGAATACACATTTTTATGCAGAGAATTATAATCCGCATTGGTGGGTTGATAAATTTGATATTTTTGAAGATGTTAAAGAAAAACTATATGACCTGCCAAGCGATAGAATTTCGGAATTCTGGGACGGTAAGGCAATGATGTGTAAATGGTTTGAAGATTTATATTCGCTCTGCAATGCCTTAGGGATCTGTTTCTTTCCTGTAGGATTTCAACTTGCCTGGGGACCGACTTATATATCAAAAATGTATTCATCCTGTACTGGGCGAGAGACAAATCCAGAGGAGATGATGAAAATTGGAGAAAGAATCTTTACCCTTTTAAAAATTTATACTGTAAGAGAGGGATTTACAAGAAAGGATGACTCTTTTCCTGAAAGGTTTTATACAGAACCAATGTCTGAAGGTCCTGCAAAAGGTGCTATTTTAATAAAGAAAGAGATAGAATCAGCACTTGACGAATATTATGAGCTAAGAGGATGGGATAGGGAAAGTGGACTTCCCACAGTAAAGAAACTTAGCGATCTTGGTCTGGCAGATATCGCAGTCGATTTGAAAAGGCTGGGGATGATCAAGGATGGGTAGAGGCGAGCTAAATTTATTAATTAAGGGAGGTTTAATATGGTGAACAAAAGATTTGATCATGTGGGTATTGTAGTGAAAGATGTAGAGAAACAGAAAAATTTTTACTGCGATGTACTCGGGCTTAAAGTCTCTGGAGAAAGAGATTCCATCGCCCCCCCATCGGGTGATCACACAAATATACCAGGTGCTAAAAGGAGATTGATATTTCTCTGTGATCAAAATGGGGAGATTGTACTTGAATTGGTTTATTATATAGAGCCTCAAAGTCCGCCCGGAAAGCCATTGAATCCAAACCAGCTTAATGCGATTCACCTCTGTTTCAATGTAGATAACCTACAGGATCGTTATAAAGAATTATCCAACAAAGGGGTTTGTTTTCTTACTGAGCCAAAGATTCTGAAGACCCCTGATGGAAAAACAGTCTGCCTCTCATACGCACAGGATCCGGAGGGCAATTGGATTGAGCTCAAAGAGGCCTTAAATGGTTAATAATACTTGAATAAATAAGAAAAATTGGTTAAAGAAAACTCGTAATCAAATATTGAAAGGAGTATAATGAAATGGATGGAGAAGAAAAAGTCATAAGAACAACGGTTTGGTCTCCTGGTGCTGGTTGTCACGGAGGTTGTGGTGTTAAGCTATATGTAAAGCATGGGAGACTTGTAAAGGTAGAGGGTGATGAAAATCATCCATGGAATCAAGGAAGACTGTGTCCACGTGCATTGGCCCTTATACAATATGTCTATCATCCTGATCGATTACTCTATCCGATGAAACGGGCTGGTGAACGAGGAGAAGGGAAATGGACACGTATCTCCTGGAGTGAGGCATTCGATACAATCGAGAAAAAGTTAAAGGAGATTAGAGAAAAATATGGTGCAGAATCAGTCCTATTCTGTCAGGGAACAGGGAGAGACATTGGCGGTCCAATCTCATTTCTTGCCTATGCCTATGGAAGTCCAAACTGGGTTCAGCTCGGTTTAGCAGGTCAATCATGTTATACACCAAGATTGGCAGCAATGTTTGCAACTATGGGAGATTATGCAGTTCTTGACGCAGGGCAGTTTGATGAGAGAAGGTATAACTGGCCTGAGTGGAAACCTCCAAAATGCATTATCGTCTGGGCAAATAATCCTGTTCCCACCTGTCCAGATGCCTTTCATGGCCACTGGATCATAGAATGTATGAAAAGGGGATCAAAAGTAATAACAGTGGATAGCAGGGTAACATGGATTGCATCTCGATCAGAGATTCATCTTCAGATAAGGCCAGGAACAGATGGTGCATTAGCATTAGCGATGGCAAACGTAATAATCAATGAGAATCTTTATGACAAAGATTTTGTTGAGAAGTGGACATATGGTTTTGATGAACTCAAGGAACGTGTAAAGAAGTATACACCTGAGTGGGCATCAAGTATTACATGGGCTCCTAAAGACGCAATCATTAATGCCGCCCGTCTTTATGCGAAGAGTAAACCCTCTGCAATTCACTGGGGTCTACCCGTTGACCAATGTCCAGAAGGGACTACAGTTGCCCAAGCAATTTCTCATCTTTGGTGTTTAACCGGAAACCTTGATGTGCCAGGGGGGAATGTGATTGCGAGGCCCGCATTTGGAGTAACAACATATCCATTTTCTTCACATGAGCTTACAGGACTTTATGGAGAAGAATTGGTTAGGAAATTGACCTCAAAACGGATCGGGGCAAATGTTTATCCAATGGTAGCAAATTTTAGGGGATGGGCACAGCCTGATATGGCGGTTGATCAAATACTCACTGAAGATCCATATCCCATTAAAGCCGCCTGGATTCAGACAACAAACATACTGGGAGGCCAGGCTGTAGATACGCGTAAACATTATGAGGCCCTTAAAAAGCTTGAATTTAATGTAGTGGTTGATACATTTTTTAATCCAACTATTATGGCTGTTGCTGATATCGTACTGCCAGCAGCAACATTTCCAGAAAAGGAAAGCTTTAGATCCTGGTGGTCTCCACTAAGTGTAATCGTACCAGCTATAAAAGTTGGTGAATGTAAATCTGATTGGGAGATAAACCTTGAACTTGCAAGACGATTCAATCCTGATGCAATCAAGTATGAGACTGTTAAAGAGCTGATAAACGATCGTCTGAAGCCAGCTGGAGTAACATTCGATGAGCTTGCAGAAAGGGGAAGTTGGTTAATGCCTCCAGATGGTCATCACTCAAAACCTTATTTCCGTTATGAAAAGGGCCTTTTGAGATCTGATGGAAAACCAGGATTTAATACGCCAACAGGAAAAGTAGAATTCTGGTCAAAAAAGTACGAGGAATGGGGTCTTGATCCACTTCCGTATTATGAAGAACCTCCAGAGAGTGAGCTTAGAACACCAGAACTATTTAAGGAATATCCTTTGATAATGGCAACAGGTAGAAGATCACCTGTCTATTTCCATGCAGAACATAGGATGATTCCATGGCTGAGGGAGATAGACCCCGACCCGATTGTTGAGATACATCCAAAAACAGCTTCCCAGTTAGGTATACAAAATGGTGAGTGGGTATATATAGAGAATAGAAGAGGAAGGATAAAGAGGAAGGCAGTGGTAACCCCTATTGTTCATCCAAAGATTATTATGGTTCCGCATGGATGGTGGTTACCTGAAACAGATGGTCGTGAGCCTAACCTGTATGGAATTTGGGATCTTAACTGTAATCAGTTAATCCCCACAGGGACTCAAAGCCGTTCGGGTTTTGGTGGAGGGGCATATAAGACAATACTTTGTAGAGTTCGTAAAATTGATTAAGGGAGGTAAATGTTATGGCCAGACACGGTTTATTGATTGATTATGAATACTGTACAGGTTGTCATACATGTGAAGTTGCTTGTAAACAGGAACATAATTATCCTGTTGGGAAATGGGGAATAAAGGTAAATGAGATCATACTTGAGACATTTGAAAAGATTGCAATTGACTATATTCCATTTCCAACCGATTTATGTAATCTATGCGCAGAAAGGACAAAGGAAGGCATGCAGCCTGCCTGTGTAAAGCACTGTCAGGCAGGCTGCATGATGTATGGTCCTCTTAGGGAGTTGGTAAAGGTGATGGAGAAGAAACCTAAAACCGTACTTTTTGCACCTAAATAAATTTAAGAAATTAAGGAGAGGGGGTCATATGTCAGAGGAGCAAATCTTTACAAACTGTGAAGTTGGAGGTCCTGTTTTAGTCCATGTAAAAGATGGAAGGATTATTAGAATTAGACCATTGATATTAAGCGAAGATGATCCAGAGCCGTGGACAATCGAGGTAGATGGGAAAAAATTTTCACCGCCCAGAAAGACAACCCTAAGTACATATGTACTTGCTGAGAGAAACAGAATCTACTCAGAGGATAGAGTAGCATATCCAAGAAAAAGAGTAGACTTTGATCCCAAAGGGGATCGGCACCCGGAGAATCGGGGAAAGTCTCCATATGTGCGGATAAGTTGGGATGAAGCACTGGATATTGTTGCAAGCGAGATAAAGAGGATTCGCGAGACTTATGGTCCTGCTGCTATTGCTGCCCTTACCTCTTCTCATCACAATTGGGGGAATATAGGTTATAAAAGAAGCGCTTTTGGTCGTTTCTTCAATCTGCTTGGTTTTACTGATGTCTTCGATAATCCTGACAGTTGGGAGGGCTTCCATTGGGGTGCGATTCATGTCTATGGGTTTTATTGGAGGCTTGGTTGCCCTGAGCAGTATGATCTCTTGGAAGATGCCATGAAACATAGTGAGCTCCTTGTATTTTGGTCACACGACCCTGATTCAACAAAGGGGGGCTATTCTGCTCAGGAATCAGCCATATGGAGGATCTGGCTTAAAGAGCTTGGAAAGAAGATGATCTTCGTTGATCCTTTCTGTAATTATACAGCTTCTCGTATGGCAGATAAATGGATTGCTCCAAGACCAGGAACCGATGCTGCCCTTGCCCAGGCTATTGCATATGTTTGGATAAAAGAAGATACATATGATAAGAAATTTATCGAAGGCAGGACCCTTGGTTTTGAAGATTTTAAGAAATATATACTCGGCAAAGAAGATGGTGTTAAGAAGGATCCAAGATGGGCAGAAAATATCACAGGCGTTAAAGCAGCAATAATATATGCATTTGCAAGAGAGTGGGCTTCAAAGCGGACAATGTTAGGATGTGGTGTTAGAGGAGGTTTTGGTGGTGCGGGCCGTTCTGCCTATGGACATGAATGGGCAAGGTTGATGGTATATCTTCAAGCGATGCAAGGACCTGGTAAACCCGGTGTCAATTTCTGGTCAGGTGTCCTTGGTGCTCCATATAACGCAGAATTCTTCTTTCCATGCTATGCAGACCCGATTGGTAGTATCAATGGGGATGGAAACCCTGATCATGTAGCCAAATTAACAGCTGTAAACCCAGTAAAACAGAGACTTTATCGACTTCTCTTTCCAGATGCCATCCTGAATCCTCCTGTCCAATGGCTTGGTGAAGGATTCTGTGGCAAGTCTATTGAGCAGCAGTTTATTCCTTATACATACCCAATGCCTGGTCATCCCGAGATAAGAATGTTTTATCGTTATGGTGGTTCTTTTATAGGAACTATGACAGAGACGAATAAATGGATCTTAGCCTATCAGAGTCCAAAGCTTGAGATTGTTGTTAATCAATCGGTTTGGATGGATCCCGAGACAAGGATGGCAGACATCATACTGCCAGCCTGCACAAATTTTGAAAGGAATGATATTGCAGAATTTTCTAACACAGGAGGCTACTCCAATCATGCCTCAACAGGATGTAACTATCGGGTGATAGTGTATCAGAAGAAGTGTATCGAACCGCTTTACGAATCCAAATCAGATCTCGAGATATTCACATTACTGGCTGAAAGACTTGGTTTCAAAGATGAATATACTGATGGTGGAAAGACAGAGGAGGATTGGATAAGAAAACAGTACGAGGTATCGGATCTTCCAAAGTATATTTCTTATGAGGAATTTAAGAAGAAGGGATATTTTGTTGTTCCTCTACCAAAGGATTATAAACCTACACCTGCACTTAGATGGTTTTATGAAGGAAGAAGAAGGGATACCCCTGATACCCGTGCCCCTGATCCGGATAAGAAAGAAGGGCTTGGGACTTATAGTGGTAAGATTGAGTTTGTCTCACAGAGTTTAAAGAAGTATTTTCCAAAAGATAAAGAACGTCCACCACTTGCTCGCTATATACCAAGCTGGGAAGGTCACGAGTCTCCATTGGCAAAAAAGTACCCTTTGCAGTTAATCTCACCTCATCCTCGTTATTCCTATCACACACACTATGATGCTCACTGTGAATGGCTTGCAGATATTCCTGGTCACAGGATAAGGAAGAACGGATATAACTGGATTGTTATAAGGGTGAATCCAGTTGATGCAGAAAAGAGGAAGATCCAGAACCATGATATTATTAAGGTTTATAATGATAGAGGGGCAGTCCTTGGAATTGCCCATGTAACAGAGCTTGTGAGGCCTGGAGTGGTTCATTGTTATGCCTCTTCAGGTAAGTATGATCCACTTGAACCTGGGAAACCTTATAGTCCTGATAGGGGTGGCTGTATAAATATCTTAACACCAGGCAGGATGATGTCAAAGAATGCCCCTGGTATGGCCCCAAATTCATGCCTGGTTGAAATTGAAAAATGGGATGGAGGACAATAATTATGGCAAACTATGCAATGATTATTGATTTAGATAAATGTTCAGGTTGTTATAACTGTTTTCTGGCATGCAGGGACGAACATTACGGAAATGACTTTCCACCTATCTCACTTTCACAACCTTTTAAAGGTCATTTCTGGATGCAGATTATTGAAAAAGAAAGGGGCAGATACCCGAAGGTTAAACTTGCATTTATACCCAAGCCATGTATGCACTGCGATAATCCACCATGTGTAGAGCTCGCACCTGATGGTGCTGTATATAAGAGAGAGGATGGAATTGTTATTATTGATCCAGAAAAATCAGTTGGGAAAAAAGAGATCCTTTCCCTCTGTCCCTATCGTGTAATCTTCTGGAATGATGAAAAGAATCTACCACAAAAATGTACCCTTTGTGCACATCTTCTTGATCAGGGATGGAAAGAACCAAGGTGTGTAGAGGTCTGCCCGACAGGTGCCCTTATTTTTGGAGATCTTGACGACAAAAATAGCCAGGCCTCAAAACTCTGGAAATCGGAGAGACTCGAGATTTTTCATCCAGAATTCAATCTTCAAACAAGGGTAAGGTATATTGGAATCCCTCGAAGGTTCATAGCTGGCACAGTATATTTTAAGGATAAGGATGAATGTGCTGAAAATGTGAAGGTAACATTAACAGGAGGACGAAAGAGACTTAGTGCAAGGACAAACAATTATGGAGATTTTGAATTTGAAGGCCTGGATGAAGGAAAAGACTACAAGGTAAAGATCGAATATCCTGGCTATGAAACAGAATCTTTTGAAGTTAATACAAAGATTGATGTCTATTTAGGAGACATATACCTTAAAAAGAAATCAGGAAAAGGTAAATAATAGATTAATGGAGGCTACTAGGATAGTAGCCTCCAAGTGCCTTATAAAGTGTTACACGAGCTGTAAGTTCGGCTAACCTCAAGGCAATTAGTCCCTTCTCTGCTTCATATAGGTTTCGCTGGGCATCAAGAACGCTGAGATAGCTATCAATACCCTTTATATACCTGAGGTATGAAAGTCTGTTAGTTTCTTTAAGGGCTGAAATAAGTGATTGCTGAGCCTTTATCTGTTCTTTTATAGTTCCATTCTGGGAAAGGGCATCTGCTACCTCTTTAAAGGCGGTCTGAATTGCCTTCTCATATTGGGCTAAGGCAATCTCCCTTTCTACCTTAATTGCCTTTAAAGCCAGCCATGTCCTTGTATCAAATATTGGAGTAATGATCTGTGGAACAAAGCTCCATGCTCCTGAACCAGATTTAAATAGCCCGGACAGCTCAGAACTCGCAGTACCCAATGTGGTTGTAAGAGAGATGCGTGGGAAGAATGCAGCCCTAGCAGCGCCAATATTTGCATTTAGTGCTTTAAGTTGGTGTTCAGCTGATAGAATATCAGGTCTCGAAAGAAGTATCTCAGAGCTAAGTCCAGGAGAGATCTCTCTTGGAGGCGAGACACTACTTAATTCAGGAGGAATTAATTCCTCTGATAGCTGGCATCCGCAAAGGAGATTTAAAGCATTCTCGCCCTGGGCAACAAGTTTTGTAAACCGCAAAACATCTGCCCTTGCAACTTCAACCTGGGTCTCAGCCCGATTAAGGTCTAATTGAGAGGCTAACCCAACTTCAAAACGTTTCTTGATCAATCTATAAATAGACTCCTGCGTCTCAAGAGTAGCTTGTGAAAGTTTGAGGCTCTCTTTATCAGCAGAAAGTGAGAGATAGGTATTTGCAATCGTTGATATTAGTGTGATTTCTGCACTCCTACGTGCTTCTTCTGTGGCAAGATACTCTTCAAGGCTTCTATCCTTGAGAGACCTTATGCGACCAAAAAAATCGATTTCCCAGGAAAGGATTCCTAAATCTACACTGTATCTCTCCCTTGTCATTTTCTCACGGGTTTCTGAGAGATCCGCAGGGACACGTTCTTTACTTCCTTTTGCAATCGCATTAAGTGAAGGTAGTAGCTCCACACGCTGGATTCCATATAATGCCATTGCCTTCTGAACATTTAATCCAGCAAGTTTTATATCCCTGTTATTCTCTAACGAAATTTTTATTATCTTTTTAAGTCGTTCGTCAGTTAGAAATTCGTCCCATTTAAGTCTATATGCCTCTGGGATATCGGGTAAGTATTCCCTATAGGCTGGTCCTTTTGGCCAAGATGATGGGATTGGGGCTTCGGGTCTTTCATATTTCGGAGCAAGGCTACATCCAATAAGAATGGTCAGTACTAGAGAAAATAAAATCATTTTACGAACCATAGCTACCCCTCCAGGCCCGAAGCTATTGGAGCAGACTTTACTTTGAATAGTCGAGAAACTATTACAAAGAACAGAGGTATATAGATGAGATCTATAAATGTTGCAGAAAGCATACCTCCCACTACAGCCGTTCCTATAGCATTCATAGCTCCTGCTCCTGCCCCTTTGGATATGGCAAGGGGAAGAACACCAAAAAAGAATGCAAGTGACGTCATTATTACAGGTCGAAATCTAACCCTTGCTGCTCCTAATGTGGCTTCAATAAGTCCTTGACCTCGAGAAATCCTATCCTTTGCAAACTGTATAATAAGGATTGCATTTTTTGTTGAAAGACCAAGTGTAGTTAGAAACCCTATTTGGAAATATACATCATTATGTAAACCCCTTAACCAGGTTGCCATAAGTGCACCAAATACACCAAGGGGTAGCATAAGTAGGTTTGCAATAGGTATAGCCCAGCTTTCATAGAGTGCTGCAACGCAGAGGAAGATTACAAAGATAGAGAATGCATAAAGGATTGGTGCTTGACCAGTAGCCATCCTTTCTTGATAGGAGAGACCTGTCCATTCATAACCAATACCCTGTGGTAACTTCGATACAATTTCTTCCATTACCCTCATTGCCTCTCCAGAGCTTCTTCCTGGCGCAGGTTCTCCCCATATATTGATGGATGGAAAACCATTATAACGTTCAAGTCTTGGAGAACCCATAGTCCAGCGTTCCTCTGAAAAGGAAGAAAATGGAACCATCTTTCCAGATCTATTTCGGACATAGAGCCTTTCAATATCTTTTGGAAGCATTCTATAAGGGGCATCTGCCTGGACATAGACACGTTTCACACGGCCCCCTTGGATAAAATCATTTACATAGGCACTTCCAAAGGCTGCTGAAATAGTATTATGGATTGATTGAATGGGTACACCAAGGGCCCCTGCCTTTTCCCAATCTATATCAATCCTGTACTGCGGTACATCCTCCATGCCATTGGGTCTTACATTCTTAAGTCTTCGATCCTGCCATGCCATGGCAAGAAGCTGATTCCGTGCCATCATAAGTTTCTCATGCCCAACCCCTCCTCTATCAAGCAACTGGAAGTCAAAGCCTGTTGCATTACCAAGCTCGATAACTGAAGGGGGTGGAAATGCAAATATCATTGCGTTTCGTATCCTGAAAAATGCCATTGTTGCTCTTTCTGCAATCGATTTAAC
>JBBIOI010000095.1:0-13096 GCA_037443425.1 Deltaproteobacteria bacterium | reverse complement strand
CGATGGTCTCGTGGTGGTAAAAACCATTGTCGGCTCGAATAGTTGCGTTCTTTACAGAAGGAGGCAGTTTGGCAAAGGAGGCCTTCAGAAGTTCTATGGCTCCAGTTCCAGTGTGGGTATCTCCGGGGCGAAGTTCTCCATGCCAGAAATCCTTGGTGATCCCGTTGAAACAGAGAAGCGGATGATAAGAAGGACGGCCCCACTTTTTGGGATTGTAACCGATCCGGGCCATCTCCTGTTTGCCATAAAGAACAAGGACGGTGGAGTCCAGATCGAAGATCACTTTGGTGGGAGGTTTTGGCTTGAGAATCATTGAGAGTAGAAACCGATCGTGAAGTTTTCGTAATTTGGGCATAGCTAAAGAAGCCATTCGAAGGAGGAAACGTCTTAGAGTTGTTGGATTGGGATAAGTAGGCAAGCCTGTGAGATATTGGAAGGCTCCGTTGTATTTTAGGAGATGGGTGGTCTCGATTCGTCCCAGGCCTAAGGAGATTGGATAGATTAATGCTAAGATTTCCTCGGCAACAGTATAGCGGTTGTTGCGTTGAGGAAATATTAGTCTTTGAGACAATTGATGACGTAATTCTATCCGTTTGAAGAAAAGGTGGAGAAGATAAACACCTCCAAAGTGCGTGAGATTCTTCCCATCGAATTTTAAAATAAGTTTTTTGGGACCATATTGCATGCTCTAAAAACCTAACTAAAAGGTAGGTTTTTGGCGGGCTACTCTTCAGGCCTTCTATATAACTTTTTGTAACCATTTTATCAAGGTTTTCTGTTGATAATGTTGTCATTTGAGAATGTTTTTCACGCATGATTCAGGATTAAACCAAATATGGTAAGGGACCCTACGGAATAAATTATTAATTTTTTTCGTAGGGTAAGCCCTTGTGGCTTGCCGAACCCTCATCAAGGTGTCATTTATTTTATGCTCCCATTAATAAATAACAATAACCCCACCTTGCCTCCCCTTATCTTAAGGGGAGGTATGGAGGTTCTTCTGGTTAGAAAATATCCCAGAAAGGAGTACCCAAAAGTGATAGATGGTCAGTTCGGCTTTGACTTGACAATTTATTATTTATTAATTATAAACGTTATGTTTAAATAAGAATAACGGCTAAAAGCGATGAAGGCAGCCTATAAGATTTGGTTAGATAATAATGGTAAGGCCTTTGGCGAAGGCCCTTACGAGCTTTTAAAGAAGATAGAAAAGACAAATTCCCTCAATCGGGCTGCCAATGAGATTGGGATGTCCTATAGTAAGGCATGGCGATTGATTAGAACTATAGAGGAAAGGCTTGGATTTTTACTCATAGAACGAAAAATAGGAGGGCAATCTGGTGGAGGCTCCAGGATAACTTTAGAGGCTAAAAAACTGATGTACCATTATGAAAAATTCCAAACGGATACAAAAAAGGCTATCGAAAGGATTTATAAAAAACATTTTCATTATATCAATGAAAAGAACCTTTTTCATAAAAAGTAAACTGAGGCCGCTCAATAACCAATGGTCTTTTTAATCTCATTTCGTAAAGTGCGAGTCATTCTTTTTAAAAAATTGGATTGCCATAGGATACTTCCTCGCAACGACCTTTCTTCTGCCATTCTGACTAAGTCATAAAGTAAGGAGATAAAAATGAGAAAAATTGCAATTCTTTTTTTAATCATTCTCACACTATTTAACATTCAATCATTATATTCCGAAGAGAAGATCCTTCTCTTTGCAGGTGCTGCAAGTAAACCTGCAGCAGAAGAGGTTATACAGAATTTTAAAAATCGATTTGGAATCAATGTGGATGTAAGTTTTGGAGGCTCTGGATTTGTTCTATCACAGATGAGGCTTTCTAAGAAAGGTGACCTCTATTTCCCAGGATCATCAGATTTTATGGAAGTTGCAAAGAAGGAAGGTCTTGTATTTCCTGAGTCTGAAAAGATAGTTGTTTACCTTATACCTTCAATAAATGTACAAAGGGGCAATCCAAAGAATATTCGATCCCTTAAAGACTTAACAAAAAAAGGGCTTCGTGTTGCAATTGCCAATCCGGAGATGGTTTGTGTCGGAATGTATGCGGTTGAAGTTATAGAAAAAAATCTCTCTCCCGAGGAAAAAAAGGCATTCCGTAAAAATCTCACAAATTATACAGAGAGCTGTGAGAAAACTGCAAATGCTATATCCTTAAGGGCTGTAGATGCAGTGATAGGATGGGAGGTATTTCAGTACTGGGATAAAGAAAGGATAGAAACAATTTATCTAAAGCCAGAAGAGGTTCCAAGAATCGGCTATATACCAATTGCAATCTCAAAATTTACAAACAATAAAAACCTTTCTCAAAGATTTATTGATTTTTTAACATCTAAGGATGGAAAAGATATCTTTAAAAGATATGGTTATTTAATGGAAATAAATGAAGCGCGTCGATTCACAATGCCTTACACACCTGTTGGAGGTGAATATAATCTTCCAAAGGATTGGAGGGTAAGATGAGTTCATCTTTTCGCTACACGATGATTGGCTCTGCAATTTGCATCTTCATCTTTTATCTCGGTCTTATACTTTCGTTATTTTACTTCATAGGTGGAAAAGGGATTTGGGAATCTCTCACTCATTCAAATACCCTCTTCTCCATTCGTCTAAGTATTGTAGCTGCAACTATAGCCACTTTCTTTTCTGTTCTGGTTGCTCTCCCTTCGGCATATGCGCTTTCTCGATTTGATTTTATTGGTAAAAGACTTATAGATACATTCCTTGAGATACCGATGCTTATGTCACCAATTGCCTTGGGGGCATCCTTTCTAATATTCTTTAATACACCTTTAGGAGAGGTAATCCAAAAGAGAGGAATCTATTTTGTATTTGAATTTCCAGGGATTATACTTGCACAGTTTGCCACCATAGCAGGACTTTCAACCCGTTTGATGAAGTCAACCCTTGATGAAATCTCTCCACGCTATGAAGCTGTTGCAAGGTCTCTTGGATCATCACCATGGCAGGCCTTTTATAGAATAACACTCCCATTATCATACAGAGGACTTATTGCCTCTGTTATACTTGCCTGGGCAAAGGCTGTTGGTGAATTTGGGGCTACAGTAACTCTTGCAGGTTCAATGCCAGGAAAAACAGAAACAATGCCAATTGCTGTATTTACAGCACTTGCCTCTGCAAATATAGAAAAGGCCATTGTCCTCATAATAATCCTCATTCTTTTAGGGGTTGCTACACTTTATGGAGTTAGGCTGACAGAAAAGATATACAGATATGATTAAGATAGAAGGACTAACGATCAAATTCAAATCTTTTGAAATCATAAATCTTGATATTGAAATCGAGGAAGGTTCCTTCCATTTTTTACTCGGGCCAAGTGGAAGTGGTAAAACACTTATCCTTGAATCCATAATAGGTCTTAATAAACCTAAGAGCGGTAAGATATGGATAAATGGTAGAGAGGTACAAGATGAAAGGCCAGAAAGGAGAGAGATATCATATGTCCCTCAAGACCTTGCCCTTTTCCCTCATCTTAATGTTATGGAAAATATCCTTTATGGGATAAAGGCCCAAAAACTTAATCTAAAAGACTACGAAGATTATATCCATGCATTGATCTCAGTTACAAAGATTGAACATCTGCTTACGAGATATCCTTCGAATCTAAGTGGAGGAGAGAAAAAGAGGGTTGCACTCCTTAGAGCCCTTGCCCCAAGGCCAAAATTACTTCTCCTTGATGAACCCCTTTCAGGTCTTGACCCTTCTATAAAAGCGGAGATCCTTCAACTTCTAAAAACGATTCATCAGTCCTTCAGGCCGACAGTACTTTTTGTAACACACGACTTTGAAGATGCCTATATCTTAGGAGATAAGATTACGATCTTTATTGATGGAAAGGTTGAACAGGTTGGCAATAGAAATGACGTCTTTTTAAGACCGAAATCTGAAAAGGTAGCCAACTTTTTAGGATTAAAAAACATCTACCATGCAAGGGTAGTTAAAAAAGAAGATTTGGATAATCGAATAATTTTAAATATAAATGGACTTGAGTTATCCGTTCCTTTTGATTCAAAAACCGTATTTAACCTTAAAAAGGATATTAATCTCTTTATACGTCCTGAAGAGGTAATGATACTCCGAGAGGGAAAACCAATAAAAGAATCCCTAAAAAGAAATATCTTCGAGGGAAAGATCCTTGACATTACTGATAGGGGAATATACCATCTTATTCAATTCCAGACTGATGTAGGAAAAATCACCTTTGAGATCTCAATTCCTAATTATGCCTACCGAAATTTAAATCTTTTTGCAGGAAAAAGGGCAAAGGTCGCATTACGAGACGAATCCCTATGGTTGATGGAATAAATTACTATAAGATTTTCTCACCATATTGAATATAAATCTCTCAAAATTTCTTCTCCCAAGGAATAGATGGGGAGGAGGCTATTATTATTTGCAAAAATTATGATAAACCAATACATCTAATTCTTACAGATGTTGTTATGCCAAGGATTAGTGGTAAGGAGCTTGTGAAAAGTTTGAGATCGATTCGTCCTGAAGTAAAATCACTTTTTATGTCAGGTTACACTGACAATTCAATTGCAATTCATGGAATTCTTGAAGAAGGTGTTAAATATCTTCAAAAACCTTTTAATGTTGAAGGACTCACAAGAAAAGTAAGAGAGGTTCTGGATAAAAATAAGATTTTTTATTCGATCCTAATTTCTATCCTTTTAGGATCTTCACACTCCTTAAGGGAACTTATCATACCCTTGATAGATCTTGAAAGAAAATCCCTGATGAATGGTTTAAGTGAGACTATCTTTCCATTAACCTTTAATATAATATCTTCTTCTTTCTTGGATTTAAGAAATCTATCTTCTATAAAATCTGCTAGCCCCGGGATATCATCAAGCTCGAACTGAGGCACATCTATATCGAACTTCTTATTTGTAACAACCGCAATTAAATTATCATCCTGACTACATAGAAGACTATCATGCTTCTCTTTCCTGAATATCTCAATTTTTGGTTGAATATCTTTTTTATAGCCTTCTGTAATGACAAGATCTACGTCTTGAATAAATTTTTCTCTAATTTCATTAAGATTCAAATCCCTCTCAACATCTCTTATTAATGCAACCTTCTCTGGAGATGAAATAACAACTGCATAGGCACCCGCCTTCTTGTGCCGCCAGCTATCCTTTCCCTCACGGTCAACTTCAAATCCATGAGTATCATGTTTAACAGTAGCAATTCGGTATCCCCTTTTAGTCAATTCAGGAAGCAATTTTTCTATTAATGTTGTCTTTCCGCTATCAGATTTACCAACAATGGAAACAATCGGTATCATGATATCACCCCTAACTCATAACTATAAAGGACTTGAACTTTAACCTTTTCACCTGCCCTGACAAGTGATTTATCTTCAGGAACGATGATCAATCCATTGGCCTTAACCATTGATCTTAATATCCCTGAACCCTGAGGACCGGTCGTAGTCACAAAGTATTCTCCATCTTCACGAGTCACTATACCACGTATGAAATGCCTTCTACCTGGCTTCTTCTTTATATCTTCTTTAAGGATCGCCTCTACGACGGGTCGAAATATCTTCTTGTGGCCCATCATCTTAAGTAGTGAAGGTCTTATAAATTGTTCAAACGAAACCATAGATGAGACAGGATTGCCTGGAAGACCAAATACTGGTTTTTCCTTTATTATACCAAATGTTATTGGTCTACCTGGTTTCATCGCCACCTTCCAGAAGATCGTCTCCATTCCTATGCTCTTAAGGGCATCTTTAACAAAATCATAATCGCCAACTGAGACACCCGCAGATGATATAAT
This sequence comes from Deltaproteobacteria bacterium, assembly GCA_037443425.1. Lineage (GTDB taxonomy): Bacteria > Desulfobacterota > BSN033 > BSN033 > UBA1163 > JBBIOI01. The sequence continues at coordinate 7,263 of JBBIOI010000095.1, read as the reverse complement.
AACATCGGCGCGAATCCCCTGAGAGAGTTTACTTTCTATATCTTCCTTTCGGTCCTTTGCAATTCCCAGTTGAATGGGGATAGCACCACACTCCTTTACCTGTGCAGCCAATGTATAAGAGTTACTTGAAATAATCTTCCCTTCATCGAGATTTTCATCAACATCTACCAATTCATCACCTGTACAGAGTATTGCGACTGTTGGACGTTGATAAACATTTATAAAAGCACGCCCCAATGATGCAATCATCCCTACTTCTTGAGGTCGAATGATATCTCCCTTAGATATCACTTTATCTCCTTTCCTCACATCCTCTCCAGCTTTTCTTATATTATCTCCAAAAGGAGGAGCGCTTAGAATCTGAACAAAAGAACCTTCTGAGATTGTATCTTCGGATTGGACAACTGTATCTGCACCTTTTGGAATAGGTGCACCTGTCATAATCCGTATTGCACATCCATTTTCTACCACTTTTTTTGAAACAGAACCAGCGGGCAAATCTTCAATAACCTTCAGTCTAACCGGGTGATCCTTTGATGCATCTTTTATATCTTCCCATCTTACTGCATAACCATCCATGGCTGAATTATCAAGAGGAGGAATATCTCGGGGGGCATATATATCCTCTGCAATAACTCTTCCTAATGCATCCAAAATAGAAACCTTTTCACATCCTAAAGGTTTAATAAATGAGAGAATCTTTTCTAATGCCTCATCAACCGATATCATAAACTTTATCCCCTTTTAATTTTTTAATATTTATATAACATAAAATCGATTAAAAAACTAAATTCCCTGATCATTATGATTGGTTTTCTTTCCCATGGATTCCTGCCTTCGCAGGAATGACAGCTTTAATTCCTATATAAATTGATCGATTCAAGATTGTCATTGTGAGGCGAAGCCTAAGCAATCTTTAAAATTGTCATTCCGAGCGAATTGAGGAATCTATGAGATTGCCACGCCCTTAGGGCTCGCAATGACTGAAAACATGAGGTCACTACGAGGGATCCGTGCTTACCTCTCTAATAAAAAAGTTGAAAGACCCTGATTTTAATTTTATCATAATTTTGATATGACTCGTGAAGAAGAACTTAAAAAAGAAGGCTGGGAGAAAAGATTCACCATTGATGAGTCCAGACTTTCTGAAATGGTTAACGAATATGAGCAACTCGGATTTGAAGTTCTGATAGAACCTCTCGATTTAAAATCTGAAGGATGCGCAAAATGCTTTAACACCTCGCCTGCTAATTATAAAACCATATATATCAGAATAAGAAGGTCTTAATGAGCTCTCTTAAATACCAAGAAAGGCCTCCTTTACTTTTGGATCAGACAGAAGTTCGCTACCCGATCCTTCCATTGTTATACGACCATTCTCTAAAACATAGGCCCTTTTGGCAAGTTTTAATGCTTGAATCACATCTTGCGAAACAAGGAGTATTGATATACCTGACCTGTGTAATCGCTCCAATATTATATAAATTTCAGATGAAATCTTTGGTGAAAGTCCAAGTGTTGGCTCATCAAGCATCAAAAGCCTGGGGTTTGCCATCAATGCCCGGCCTATTGCAAGCATCTGTTGCTCACCACCGCTTAAAGTCCCGGCCAGCTGTCCCGATCTTTCCTTAAGCACGGGAAAGAGACTATATACCTCATCAAACCTCTCTGATAATTTAGTCTTTGAAGGAGAAAGATATGCCCCCATTTCAAGGTTTTCAAAGACTGTCATAAATGGGAAAAGCTTCCTTCCCTCAGGTACTTGTATAATTCCCAGACTACATATTCTATCTGTGGGTTCATTCTCTATTGACTTTTCATAAAAAAATATCTTTCCATTTTTGGGTCGATTTAGACCCGATATGGTCCTTAAAAGTGTTGTCTTGCCCGCTCCATTAGATCCTATTATTGATAAAAAGTCTCCTTCCTGGAGGCCTAAACTCACACCTCTCAGGGCCTGAAGCTCTTCGTAAAAGACATCTATATTTTCAACTTTTAACATCATTAGACCCAAGGTATGCCTCGATCACTTTTGGATGATTTGCAACCTCTTCTGGAGTACCCTCTGCAATCTTAATCCCAAAATGTATTGCAATGATTCTATCGCATGCCTTCATAATGGCTTTCATTACATGTTCAATCATAAATACAGTAATACCCATCTCATTCTTTATTCGAAATATAATTTGAATAGCCTCCTCAATCTCTTTCTGATTAAGACCTGCAAATACCTCATCTAAAAGGAGTAGCTTGGGTCTTATACCAAGGGCCCTTGTCATCTCAAGACGTTTTCTATCCGCAAGGTTAAGAGAAGAGGCCCTGATATCCTTCTTTGATTCAAGCCCTGTAAATCTAAGTAGTCCAATTGCCTTAGAACGCGCCTCTTCAATATCATAAGCTTCACCCTTAAAGAGAATACCTGTTGCAACATTATCAAGGACAGAAAAATCCTTAAGGGGTCTAACGATTTGAAAGGTTCTTGCAATCCCAAGCCTTGATATTTCATATGGTCTAAGATTAGTAATCTCAATATCCTTGAAGAATATCTTTCCATGCTCAGGTTTGTAAAATCCAGAAATAATGTTAAACAGTGTCGTTTTACCCGATCCATTCGGTCCGATAAGGCCTACAATTGAATCTTCTTTAACCTCAAATTCTAAATTTGAGAGGGCAACAAGACCACCAAAATTTTTTGTTATCCCGATACCTTTAAGCATTTACCTTTTTCTTTTCCTCTTTTAAAAAAGATACAATACCATCTGGCATGAAAATGATTACAACCATAAACATAGCCCCATAGATTATCCTTGCAAACTCTGGTTTTATAAAAAGGGAGAGTATTTCATTGACTATAGAGAGAACAAAGGCACCTATAAGAGGTCCACTCCAAGATGAACCCCCTCCAAAAAGGGCCATTAAGACTATAAGGATAGAAATACTGATGTCAAAAACTATATCAGGGTGTATGTAAGAAATATAATATGCATAAATCCCGCCTGTAATTCCCGGGAAAAAGGCACTAAGTATAAATGCCCTTATTTTTAGAGTTGATGTATTGATACAAAGTGTTTGGGCAACATCCTCATCTTCCCTTACTGCTGCTAAACCAAGTCCAAATTTACTTTTTTGTATCCATCGAGTAAAAATAACAATAAAAATGCTTAGTCCAAGATAAATTTCATAAAATATTGATCGAGATATTTGAATATCCATTTGCATAAGTCTGAGATGAATCCCTTCAGATCCCCCTAAAAATGACCAATTTTTAACAACCAGATCAACAATGAAGGCAAAGCAAAGCGTAATTACGGCAAAATATGGTCCACGAAGCCTTAGACACGGATATCCGATTATTAATGCAACTACTGCAGATAAGATACCTGCTGGGATTGCTCCTATAAAAGGTGTGATCCCAAAATATTGCATAAGGATAGCCGAGGTATAAACCCCTATGCCGAAAAAGGCAACATGGCCAAAACTGAGATATCCTGTAAATCCACCTATGATATTCCAACTTTCTGCGAGGATGATGTAAAGAAGTATCTTGAATATTAAAGAAAGAAAATAGGTTGGGGGTTTAATAACTGGAAGGATTGCAAGAACAAGGATGAGAAAATACAGTATTACACGGACCTTTCCTTTAAACATTATCCTTATCTCTTAAAGAGTCCTTCGGGTTTTATGAGCAAAATTATCATCAATAGACCAAACAGTAAAACATTTATCCACTCCATCGGAAAAAAGGCATTGCTTAACCCTGTAATTAAGCCTATTAGCAATCCAGAAACCGCAGAACCTAATACGCTCCCAACCCCTCCTACAATGACAACTAAAAACAGGAAGATCAACCATAGATTATGTGAAGGAGGATTAAACGAATATAGATAAGCCATCGCCACACCCCCTGCCCCTGATGAGGCAATGGCCAATCCAAAAGCAATCATGGAAACCTTCTGGAGATTCACACCTTGAAGGGTAGCCCCTTCTGGTTCCTGCCATGTAGCACGAACCGCCTTTCCTGTTTTGGTATTATAGAGAAAGAGGTATATGAGACCTATGCCTATTAAAGAAAGTATAAAACCAATTAGGTTTGAAATCCTTATAACAATATCTCCTAAAAATATGGCCTTACTTGAATAGCCTGTTGTGATCAATCTTTCATCTGGTGTCCACAGAAGGAGCATTATATTCTCTAAAACAATTGCCAGACCAAATGTAAGTATCATCGAGGCAACAATGATATCCTTTGATCGGGTTATATGTTGTATAAGAAATCGATGTATGAATAAGCCAGTGATGAATAGGAGTGGAATACTAAAGATAAGAGATAAAATGGGGTCTACCCCGTATAGGTTTAGACCCCAGTAGGCAATATATGAAGCTAAGATACCAAAGCCAGCATGTGAAATATTTATAACTTTCATCACTCCCCATGTTAAACTAAAACCAACACTGAGGAGTGAGAATATACCCCCGATTAAAATACCACTTACCACGGATTGGATTATTACGATTAGATTAAACATCCTTTTTTATTACTTCCATGGGGGTTTCGGATAAACTGGCTCATGTGTCCTCATTTCAGGAGGCCAGATTAACTCCACTGTTCCATTAATAACCTGAGTCAGATATATGAAGGGTTTTGGTAAGCCCCTCTCATCAAACCTGAAATTTCCTGCAATTGTCCTTACCTCATTTGATTTAAGCCAGTCCCTAATCTTGGTCTGATCAAGGGTCTTTGCCCCTTCAACTCCCTGCTGAAGTGTCTGCATCCAGGCATAACCAAAACCAAAATACAATGGTGGCTCATCCTCCTTAAATCTTTCTTTAGCAACTTTTATTATCTTATCATTACCGGGATACTTAAGTTTGTAATGCCAACTTGTACCAGAGAATATATAATCTCCGTCTTTCCCCAACTCTCTCGTCCATTCAGGAATAACACTACCAATACCCTGAACAATTGCCTTTGGAGAATAATCAAGGGCCTTGCATGCCCTTATTGTCATAACACCATCTGGGAACATACCATTTGCAAATAAGAGATCAGCCTTCATCTGCTTTGCCTTTATTATCATTGGGTCTGCTGTTGTTAATGGGAGATTATATTTTTCATCAATCACTATTTCAATTCCAAGTTCCTTACATCCCTTGTAGAGACTATCCATAAGTGCCATTCCTATTGGATTATTCATTGTGTAAACAGCAGCCTTCTTGGGTCGTTTATCAGGCGGAACTGTCTTCATCCACTCGAAAAAACCAAGATACCACCATTCTCCCATAAGAGGGGGACCACCAAAAGAGTAAGTATAACCTTGAGAAAATGACTTCATGTGGCCACCCATAGAGACATAGACCATCCTATGCTTTTCTGCCACAGGCATTACTGCTGTGCAAGCTGTTCCAGGATAACCACCAAGGAGAAGATCAACCTTATCTACTGTTATAACCTTTTCTGCTAAATTAACAGCCTCTTTTGCATCACTTTTATCATCGTAGATTAGAAGCTTCACAGGTCTTCCTAAAAGACCACCTTTCTGATTTACCTCCTCAGCCCAGAATTGATAACCCCTCTCAACCCATTTCCCCGTTGCTGAAAAAGTTCCAGTAAGCGGTAGAGAGCCTCCGATAACAATGGGTTTTTCCGCACAAAACCCAAAGTTAAATAAAAAGAGAATCCAAAATAAAGAGATTAAGATATTAAAACCCAAAACCTTTCCCAAAAATATCCTTCTCATCTTTCCTCCCTCCTTATTTAATAATTTTGTATCTATGAGTTTTAATCCTCTTCAATAATTGCAACGGGTCTTACCCAACCTGCGCTTGCCTTTTTAATCTTAATGGGAAAGCAACATACTGTAAACCCATATTGTCTACCTATTGCTGATAGGTTTGCCATCTTTTCCATATGACAGTATCCAATCTCAATTCCAGCAAAATGTGCCTCCCATATCACTCTTGGATCTTTTGTTTCTTCAAATTCCTTTGCAAGGAATGATAAAGGTCTATCCCAACTCCATGCGTCTATCCCCATCACCTTTACGCCTTTCTCTAAAAGGAAAAGTGTACTTTCTCGATCCATGCCTGCACCTTTGGTGAGGTATTGTGGAGTCCCCCATGAAGAATCTGCTCCGGTCTGTATAAGAACAATATCCAAAGGTTTAATTTCATATTTTATTCTTTCTAACTCCTTTTTTAAATCCTTTACAGTAATCCTCTCACCATCCTCTTTATATCGAAAATCCAACACTACTCCATCATTAAAACACCAATCTAATGGAATCTCATCAATCGTTAATGCATGTTTTCCACGATCCATTGTTGGATGATAATGATAAGGTGCATCCAGATGTGTCCCAGAATGGGTTGTAAGGGTTATAAATTCCAATGCCCATCCAAGTCCACGAGGTAGATGCTCTTTTGAAATACCAGGGAAAAATTCTTTCATCTGTTCGCTCCCATATTCATGATCCTTATAATCAATCTTTGGTCTCATCATCGGTGGATCACTTGGAAGCTCGTGTTCAATAGCAATACTCAGATCTATAAATCTTCTTTTTGCCATTTTTTTCCCCTTATTCTAAAAATAATATATTTTATATTTAAAAATAATTACCCATGTCAAGATAAAATTTAGAGATCTCTTAAAAACTATTTAAAAATCTTTTCATAAATAGGGCTCTCATTTAAATTTCTAAAAAAGTCTTGAGGTAGTTAACCCCTCCATACCTCCCCTTAAGATGAGACTGTTTCGTAATTCCAAATAAGAAATGAAACCAAATAGGGCAAGGGACAAGCCCATGTCTTATGGAATAAATTATTAATTTTTTCGTAGGGTAAGCCCTTGTGGCTTACCGCTTTCGGTATTACCGCTTTCGGTAAGGGACAAGCCTTTAGCCTACGCCTCACTTAAGATAAGGAGAGCTCTGATAAAGAGACCTTTTTTATCAGCCATTGCGAGACCGAAGGGCGTGGCAATCTCAAAGATTCCTCACTCCGTTCGGAATGACAATTTTAAAAATTGCTTCGGCTTTGCCTTGAAATAACAATGTGGGATCGTTCAATTTATATAAAGCTCGAAGGCTTTTTCACCCCATCTGTTTTATTTTTGTCGAGTAATTTAGTCCATGGGAATTCGAAGAGAAGTTAGATGTTAGCCTGAAATTATATATTCATTTATATAACTTTCTTTAGCAGGTGAAACAGTGATAGTTTTATAAATATCTTCATAAACCTTTTTATAAATAACCTCTACCATATCTA
>JBBIOI010000094.1:0-13212 GCA_037443425.1 Deltaproteobacteria bacterium | reverse complement strand
TGCTTCAATCCTCACCCTACCTGCTACAGGAAAGTTTGGAGCAATCCCTTCTGATACAATTTTAAATTCAACTCGAATTGGTGGTCCAATATCAATCACCTGAATATCATTGGGTGAAATAGGAAGGATATTAAACTCGCTTCCGGCCAAATCAATCCCTAACGACTTACTATTAATTCCAGTGATTGTTGAGTTAGGATTATTTAAATACATAGTGAGATATTCATGGATATTTGCATAAAAGTAGTCTATTCCTGAATCGGCTGCATAAAATGCGTTATTATAAAGCCTTTCATTCCCTGCTATATTCGTTTCAAAAGTGGCAGTATTTATTGCGTTAATTCCCAGGATTGTAAGAACAAGAAGAATAAGAAGGGCAATTATTATTGATACTCCATTTTCACCTTTAATTATTGATAAAGGCTTATTAAAAATAATTTTTCTAAATTCCATTTTAAAACTCCTTTTTTTCTATGAAGAGTCGTCCCTTAAATTTCTTAAATCCACGTAGGTCGTTATTGTCCTCCTAATAAATCCATCTCCTGCTTTAATGGAAGGGTCTTTTACCGGTGTTCTTGCTGTAATGGTTATTCTAACCCCTCTTATCTGTTTAGGGTCTGACGGTGAGTCTACCTCTGTAGAGTCTAAAAGCAGATATCGAAATTGTAGGGATTCAATATTTTCAGCTACAGTAGTCCTCCTACTTCCGCCAGTTTCTGGATATAAATCCCTGAATAATACAGGAATCCCATTATCCATCCTCAATCCATATCGAATAGCCCTTATCAAAAACACAGGTTCTCCTTTAAGATGACCTTCATTAAGTGCCCCACTTTCAAGTACTAAAGTATCACCGGTTGTAGGAATGATTGCATAATTATATTTACCATTAATACAAATATATTTTCTCCAGGGCTTATCGAATCTTGTAGTTCCATTGAAATTGACTTTAATGGAATTTTCTCCTTCAAAAGCATCTTTTTCTAATACAGCAATTTGTTCATGGGCAGTAATGAATGTGATCTGATCATGGGAAATTCCATCAATCATTATATCATTGGCTGGGCTAATTATATTTGTGAATCCATTTATATTACCAAATGTCTTAATGATGTCATTTTCACCGTTTGTATTTTCATTTTTTCCACCAAAGCCTGCCATACGTATCTCACGAATCATCTTATTAATGGCAACCCTAACATTTTGCTGAATATCTGCAACCCCTTCCTGTGTAGTATAGGTCCTCTGGTGATAGATGAATACACGATAAATCCCTGCAATCAGAATTGCACTTATTGCAAGTGCAATCAATAGCTCGATAAGTGTTACACCGCGTAGATTTTTCATTACTACTACCTTGATTTTATTGTTGAAAAAGAAACATTGTGTTTTATTCCATTTTCAATCCATGAAACATTGTATTTTATAGTAACAGCATTAGTGGTCCTTTGAGCTTGATAGCTTCCAGTATAAATCCCTGTTTTTATATCTTCAGCATAATCTCCTGTATCAAGCCTTGAGTCATTAATATTTAAACCTTTTAAAAATTCCAATCTTTGCTGGGCTATCATAGAGGCCTGGGTTATGTTACTACTAAATGATGTGGTTTTAATTGAAATAGCTTGCATTCCTGTAATTGCAAGAATGCCAATGGCTAAGATTATTAGTCCGATTAGGACCTCAAATAATGTAAATCCCTTTTTATTCAACATTTACCTTTCCAGTGCTTGAAGAGATTGTAATCTTTCTATGAGTTCCTTTTGTATTTTTTAATAAAATACTTCCAGCTGTAGATGTTGAATTCGGGTTAAACTGTGCCTCAAAGTCATCTGGCTCAAGATCAACTATTTGAATCCCTGAAGGAAGTTTTTTCTCTTCACCATCGTTTATCCACGATCCACCTGCTGTTGTCCTGTATTGAAGTATATAGCTTCCAGCAGATTGATCGAACTTTACCCGATATTCCATATTTGCTGAGACAGCCTTCATCTGTGCCACTCTAAGAATAGAAACAATATCCCTCGCTGCCCCTTTAAGTCTATAGTTTGGTATCCATGAACCAATTGCAGGAACAACAAAAGTTGCACCTATAGCAATTATAACCATTACAATAATTAACTCGATTAATGTGACTCCATTCTTTTTCATCTTTTTGACCCTACTTTATTTTTATTAAAAAAAAAGAAAATGTCAATAAAAATATAAGGTTAGATAAAAATAATCTTTTACAGTATTTAACAGCATTTTACATGTTTTAACTTTTAGCACTTTGAAAATAGAATAACTGCCTTTGAAAATGTGTCGCAATGAGTTTTATGCCATGTTTGTCATTCCGAGCAAAGTGAGGAATCTATAGAATTTAAAACCTTATAACACATAGATTCTTCGGCTAATGCCTCAGAATGACATTACCATATAGCCCTTTTAAAGGAGGAGTCATATGAGATTAAATCATTTTCAACTTTTTAGGAAGGTCTATTTAAAAACTATATTCAATGTATATCTCTGCAAACTTTTTGCTCCTTCTGAATCGATTGCCTCTATCTCTACTGAATGAGCTCCCTTTATATCCTTACTAATTTGCCATTTTATTAATCCTGTTTCTTTATCAATCACCATACCTTTTGGTGCTGTTTTCAGTTTAAATGTAATTGTATCATTATCAGGATCCTCAACCCTTACCTGATAGGTGTATATCATTCCATCTATTGAAGTTGGAGGTAATGAAACAATTAATGGAGGGCTGTTTGAAATAATTAAAGGTTCTGATCTTTTTGAATCACCTGAAGTTTCTCTGTCATCGGGGATTACTGTAACTGTTATTGAATCTCCTTTTTTAAATCTACCTTTCTCTAAAACCTCTCTCTTTTCTTCTGGTATTTCTACTCCATTTTTTTCCCACCTGAATGTATAGTAAATAAAATCTCCATCTTTATCATAACTCTTTATATTAACTTTTAAATTATCACTTACATAAGCCACTTTTGGTTCAATCCATACCTTTTCAATAACTGGGGGCGAATTTATAATCATTACAGTTTTTGAAATAAATGGCTTTCCGTCTTCCTTCCCATCTGAAGGGGTGATTTTTACACTTATAAGATCTCCTTTTTTAAAATTCCCTTTTATTAAAGTACTTTTATTTTCACCAATAATCTCTTTTTCATTTTTCATCCACTGATATTTATATGTAATGGAATCTCCATCAGGATCTTCGCTATGGATCAAAACACTTAACTCACTTTCTACATTAGGTTTTTCGGGTAATATATCTACTGATGTAATAATAGGTGGTTTATTTATCTTTGATTCGGTAGCCTCCTTTTTTTCTCTCTGGCATGAGAGTCCAGATAAGATTGTAAAAAAGAGTATAATTAGAATTTTAAAAAAGAACCATATTCTATTTGTCTTCATCAAAAATAATTTATCTTTACATTACAAAAAAGTCAACTTCTATTAATTTTTTATTAAAAATCTTTTAATTATTTAGTCACTGTGAGCACCTAAAGGGTGTGTTGTAATATAATAGATTCCTCGCTCCGCTCGGAATGACAATTTGGAAGAGATTGCTTCGGCTTTGCCTCGCAATGATTAGCAATGACTACTCTTGATGGAAAAAAGAATTTAAAATTTTATTCTCCAGTTAACTGGGAAAAGACTCTTTGAACTCGGAAGTGGTGGTATAAAAACACCCCCACCCACACCAGCATAGGCTACCGCATTTCCTCCAATAAATGTGACTATTACTCCTGATGGGATGGTTGTCTTATCCTTTTCTCCCATAAATATTGAACGATCATCCGTTAGTGATAATATTCCATTATTATCTAAATCAAATGCAGCATTTCCCGTTTTATATTTCAATGCATAGAGCCTGCCTGTACCCTCACCCAAATAACAGATATCACCTTCTTCTCCAAATGAAGGTGCAAATGTAGTGAAATATACAACCCCATGGAAAACAACCGATGTAGAAAGGGATTTCTCTCCTGTATTTTTTAGAACAATGAACCATCCATTTTTTGTTTTAGATGTATTAAGATCAATGGCCTGCTCAGTTACATTTATGAGATCATTTTCTGTAAGAGGGGTTGATGGATTTTTATCTTTTACAGCATACAACCTGTTAATAACCGTTTTCTCTTTAGGAGCCTCTCTATCACCTGTTCCAAAGAAGAGCATCTCATAGTTTCCATCATCATTTTCAAGTGTAACATCAGGTGGATAAAATATCTTTCTTTGCTCACTTCCCCCTGGGTTTGAATTAAATATTATCTTACCTGTCCAGTTTAAAGGGTTTGGATTACTAATATCAAACCTCCAGATGCTTCCTCCTATATCACCAACATAAAGCCTATCAATATATCCATCTCCATTCGTATCGACACGGGATATATCACTTGGTATGCAGTATTTCATCTGAGAATCTTTTGCGTATGTATAACTCCATATAAGACTTCCTGTTAAAACATCAACTACATAGACAGCCCTTCCCTTTGTATCATTTCCAGGATTTGCTAAATCTTGATTTTCATCGTATCCACCACCAATAAAGAATACCCATTTTTCAGACCACGAACTATCAGAACCGTATTTAATCTTTCCAATTTGTGGGGTACTCCATGTTTGACCAAGTTCCCCAAACCCAGATGTTGAAGGACTTATTTCCCATAACCATTTTGGCTCATATGGATTGGTAATATCTAAGGAAATGTAGCGATTTCCGCCTCTTCTTAATCCAAATATTATATATTTTACATCATTTCCTGAACTATCTTTTCCAATATAAACCTTTGGTGACCCATCCACAAAAAATTGTAACTGTTCACCGTTAAGGTTCTTTAAATTTGGTAATAAACTTGGTGGAATGAATGCCCAGAGCTCTTCCCCTGTACCATCTGTCCAGTTGTTCCCATTTTTCACACCGTTGTGAAAAGCATGAAGCATTCCATCATTTGCGCCTGCATAAATAACAGATATATTATGGGGGTAATCATAATGAACAACTACAGGTCTTGAATGAATAAAGGCGCCTAATATCCACTCCCTCTTTTCATCAGTCTTACCATTACGATTCTCATCATAAACATCCCACCCATAAATAAAATCTACTATATAATCTCGAGTTGTTGTATCAGTTTCTGAGAGTCCCAACATCTGGGGGGTTATATTTGTTTTATTAAACACATTGGATGAGTGAGTAAGATTCGTATTTCCGAGAAATGTATATATCTTTCTTGGATTTGTTGAAAAATCTCTTTCAATTAATTTTTCTCCAACACCTCCTTTTTCAACATCCTCACCATCCACAATAGAACTCCAGTATGAACGTGCCGTGCTTTTTATTTGATTAGATGAATCCATAACTTTTTCACAATTTACGTCTATAATATCACCAATATTAAAATTTTTATTTGAACAGGTATCACTTGAGGTTCCTGTATAAATACCATATTTCTTGATATTTCCTTTCCAGAAACTTTTTTCCGTAGGTTTAAACATTGCAAGAAACATCCTGTTTCCTGAACTCGTTCTCTCCATCTGGCTGATAGGAACGACAGGTGCAACATAAGATGTTGATTCCTTAAGGACTTCAGCAATAAATGTCTGAAATGCAATATCAAAACTCTGTGAACTCCAGACATAAAAATACTTTCCTCCACCTTGCCTTGCTGTTTCCTCAAGAATTGAATGAGTAATGCTAAATCCTATTGTATAGGTTTTTATATTCTGACCGGTTGAAGATTTGCCATTACTCAAATCCATCTCGTATAGTTCTTTTGCTACCTGAGGAAGTGATCCTGTATCCTTTGTTGGATTTCCATCAGAAATTATAAGGATGTAGTTCTTCTGACAATATTCCTGAACAGGGCTTGAAAATCCATTTAAGCCATTCTGAAAATATGTTTTTGCCATTAACAATGTTTCAGCAAGTGGAGACCATGTTTCATTCTTTAACCCTGCAAGTTCATTAAATAAAGCAGTTTTTCCATTTTTATTTTCATCAACGAATCCAATTACTCTTCCTCCCTCCGCATCTTCATTTCCATCTGGATTATTAACATATTCCGTTCCTGCATTATATTTTACAGTCTTTCCTGTCTTATCATTATTGAATATCATCACACTAAAACGAACACCATTTGTAGTATTTATATAGCTATGAATTATACCAGTTGCCAGACCAAATCTTGGTCTGCTTCCCCCAGGTCCACCTGTAAGTTGAAGATAATTTCTGAAATTACCTGTCTGAAAATCCTTATTATTTAAACCACACCCAGAATAATTAATCGCTTCTCCGTAAGGGATAAGATAATTGTTTTTTAAATCATCGCATGGAATTGTATTCACATCATTTGCCCATAATTCCCACTTTCCTCCAGATTTTATATATACAGCATTCCTCGGATAAACTGTGGGTGGATTATACAGACTATAATCTATTGTCTGCTCATAGATTTGTCCTGATGCAACTTCATCCATACTTGCAGAATTATCAAGTATAATTAATACATTTGGTGGTACATTAACACCCGACAATACATAGAGATCAGTATCTAATCCATAGGAAAAAGATGAAAGTGTAGAAAGGAATAAAATTAACATCAATTTTATAATTCTTTTTCCTACTTTTTTCATTAATTTCCTCCCTGTAATGTAGGAATAAGTCTAACTACTTTCTGTTGAACCGTGCAGGTGGATTTTATTGGACTCAGGTCAGACTGATCATATCCTGTTGATTCAATTAAATAATACCTGAATTCGTAATTTCCTGTTGCACTGAATCCAAGCCCTCTTGGAGCTCCCTCCTGTGAATCAATGTAGGTTATTTCAGCCTTGGCCTTTGTAGGATTAGGATTGTTTGGATCTTTAAAGGGATTATATTTATTATTTTCATATTTGCCAGGCAGGTCAAAGTTTTCAATATTTGCCATAACTACCTGGACTCCACTATCTGCTGCATAGAAGGCATCGGTTGCTCCCCTTTTATTTCCAGAAAGCTTAATTTCAAAGGTAGATGTAAAAGTTGAAGCAAGACCAATTAAAGTTAAAACGATTATCATTATGAGTGCTATCACCATTGCTACACCTGATTGATTTTTTATAATTAAATGTTTATTATACATGTTTTAATCCTCCGATTTAAATTTTAGATTATCATTGCGAGGCGAAGCCGAAGCAATCTCTTCCAAATTGTCGTTCCGAGCGGAGCGAGGAATCTATGAGATTGCCACCCCCCCTTTTTGGTTACCCGCAATGACTGATTAATAAAAACGTTTAGTAAAAAATCAGTTACATACATAAATTTCTCAGAGTTACTGCTGACGTCATAATCCTCGGTGAAATTATCTTAATGTCTTCGTTTACTTCCTGTGTTCTTGCACTTAATATAACCTTAACAGCCACCACTTTTGCATTTTCTAAAGAAACAGTCCCTGAAGAAATCCAATCCTCTTCATCAATTACTCCATTTCCATTTCTGTCATCCATAGCTTTATCATCATTTCCGTCAACCCCGTATCTGAAACTTAATTGGTCCACATTTTCAAGTATACACTCAGGACTTTCTGTTGTGCTTGTTCCATCATTTTTTGTTATTATCCTTTGTCTAAATAGTTTTTGAGTATTTGAATCTCTCCAATAGGAAACTGTATATAGTGTGTTAGAGTCATATTCGTAACTTACTGCTATTGATTCGTCTCCCACAACCAATGGGGTTATAACTGAAATGTTCGAAGTTGGACTATCATCATCAAAACCTGCCATTCGAAGATCTCTTAAAAGAATCTCCATAGCTGCTCTAATTCCCTGTTGAACCTCAACAACCTGATCCTGGATTGTATAAGCCTTTGTTTGGGCGATAAAAAGTCGATAAATTCCAGCAATAGTTAGACCGAGAACAATAAGTGCAACAAGAAGCTCTATAAGCGTAATTCCTTTTCTATTATTTATTTTCATTGGTCTTCCTCAAAAAATATTATTGTGTAACTACAGAAAGAAGCCTTATAGAGTGATTTGTTTTATCATTCCAATCAACAGTTATTTCTATCGTCTTAATACTTCCATTTGTAGAAACATTCCAGCTCCTATTAAAGTCAATCTGAGTGGCTCCCTTTTTTGTATCAGCACCAGATACAATATTATTCCAATTAATAGCCCTAAGTTCTTCAAGTTTATCCTGAGCAAGTGTAACTGCCTCTGTTAGATAGTTCCCAAAAGAGTTGTTTTTAGTTGTAATAACCATCAATCCTGCCAGTGCTAATAGCGAAAGAGAAAGAATTACTAAGGAGATCAAGACTTCAATTAATGTAAAACCCATCGATTTTTTAAACTTTTTCAAGTTACATCCTCTCCTATCTTTGTTTTTTGTAAATCATTAAAGCAAAAGGTATACCAAGGGGAATATGCTTTTTTTTCAAAAAACAATTTTAAAATTCTATTAAAAATTAATAGGTTAGGTTTATTTTGGGGGATTTTAGATTTTTACATGGGATTATCAAAATAAATATTTTAAAAAAAATAACAAATTTTGACAAAAAGTCATGAAATTTTTACAGACTACTTTCGTCTATTCCATATTCTTTAATTTTATATAGAAGTGCCCTGTGGCTTATTTCAAGAATTTTTGATGCTTGTGTATGGTTTCCTTTTGCCTTTTTTAATGCCTTTTTAATTAAATTGGTTTCTAAAATTTTTGTTGCCTTTTTAATAGAAAAGTCTTCATCTTCAATTTCTTCTGGTATGGAAAGATTAACTTCTTCTTTATATTCCTGAATCTCAATCGGTAGATGTCCGAGCTCTATTGTATCTCCATCTGCCAGTACAACTGCCCTTTCAATCGTATTTTCCAATTCTCTCACGTTCCCGTACCATTTATAATTCATCAGGGCATTTAGAGCTTTTGAATCAATTCCTGTTACATTTTTATTAATCGATTCACTATATTTTTTAATAAAGTGGTTAACAAGGTGCGGAATATCCTCTTTCCTTTCCCTTAAAGGCGGAATATGAATGTGCAAAACATTTAATCTGTAGTAGAGATCGTCTCTGAATTTACCCTCACTTACTTCTTTTGCAAGGTCTTTTACCGTGGCAGCTACAATTCTAACATCAACCTTAATGGGCTTGGACTCGCCAATTCTGCGAATCTCTCCCTCCTGAAGAACCCTTAGTAATTTTACCTGTAATTGTGGTGGTAGTTCCCCTATTTCATCAAGGAAGAGTGTTCCTCCATCTGCTTCCTCAAATAGTCCTTTTTTCATTCTTATTGCATCTGTAAAGGCACCCTTTGCATGACCAAAAAGCTCACTTTCTAATAAATTCTCTGGAATTGCCCCACAATTTACTGCAATAAATGGGTTTCCAGCCCTATTGCTATTAAAATGAAGAGCCCTTGCTACTAATTCCTTTCCCGTTCCACTCTCTCCAGTAATTAGGATTGTGGATTTATAAGGCGCAACCTTTTTTATTGTATCAAAAATCTTTAACATCTTTTCATTCTTACTTATTATGTTATCGAACCCATATTCCTTTTGAATCTCTTTTCTTAAAAGGCGATTTTCCTTTCTTAATTGTTCTCTCTCTTCTGCCTTTCTCAGGGTAAGTACAATTTCATCGGGTTTAAAAGGTTTTGAAATATAGTCATATGCCCCAAGTTTCATTGCTTCAATTGCAATATCAATTGTTCCATAAGCAGACATCATAATGATAGTTGTCTCAATTCCAAGTTTTTTTAATTCTTTTAAAAATTCCATTCCATCCATCTTTGGCATTCTAATATCACATAGAACATGGTCAAAAGAAAATGACGATAATTTTTGAAGTGCTTCCTCTCCATCTGGGGCTGTTTCAACCTCGTAGCCTTCTTTACTTAGTATTATTGAAAGCATATGACGGAAACTTTCTTCATCATCTATAATTAAAATTCTTTTTTGACTCATATTGAAACCTCCTGATTATGCCCTTACAGGAAAGTAAACTTCAAAACTTGTTCCCCTACCCTCTTCACTTTCTACCTTTATTTCTCCTCCCAATGATTCAACAATCCTTAACGATATAGATAAACCAAGACCTGTACCTTTATCTGGAGATTTTGTTGTAAAAAATGGATCAAATATCTTTTTTATATCCTCTTTTTTTATTCCTACACCTGTATCACTAATCCTGACCTTTACCAATTGGTCTCCCTTTGTAAATTTAGTAAAGAAGGTTGCCCATGGATCAGGCCTTCTCATCTGTGAAAAATCTGCTTCCTCAGGATCACTCCTGCGTCTTGGTGGATTTAGATTTTGAATATTACCCAAAAATGTAGAGCCTACTGTCAGGTCCTCAGTTTTTATGGTCAGCCTCCCACCATTTGGCATCGCATCTACAGCGTTAAGAATTATATTTATAAAAACCTGAGAAATCTGATTTTCATCTCCTTTTACCTTTGGTAAATCTTGTTTGAATTCCAGTATGGATTCAATATTTTTAAAATTCTTCTGATAGGAGAGAAGGGATAATACATTCTTTAAAACTTGATTTATATCTACATCTTTAATTTCCATCTTGGATGGTCTTGCAAAATCGAGCAGTTCTCTTACGATACGATTTATACGTTCAATCTCTCTCTCTATCCTTTTTAAATAATCTTTTGCCTCCTCGCGGTCTATCCCGTCTCTTTGTAGAATACTTGTATAGCCAAGAATTGCACCAAGAGGATTACCTACTTCATGGGCAACACCTGCAGCAAATCTTCCAATAGATGCAAGTTTCTCTGTTCTTAGTAATTCTTCCTGGGCTTGTTTTAACTTTCTATTTGTTGATTCTAGCGATTCTAAATGTTTCTCCAATGCCTCTTGATTTTCTCTGAGTTTTTCTGTCATCCTGTTGAAAGAGGAGATGAGTTGTCCGATTTCGTTTTTAGATTTTATTTCTATTTTTTGATTGAAATCTCCTTCGCTAATCTTTTGAGTTAAACGAACAAGCTCTTTTAATGGTGTAACCATCACCCGGGATAGTAGGAAACTTCCAAAAACAATGAGAACGAGTGCATCAAGAAGAATCGTTATTAAGATGAGTTTCTTTGTTTCCAGTATATTCATCATCAGGTTTCCAAGTGGTATTTCTACCTTAAGACCTCCTATAAGCTTACCTTCAAACCATAAAGGTCCATAGATGGCTATTTTCCTGTAATGAGTTGAAAGAAAGCTACCCGATTTATCAATCTCGCTATTGAATTGACCACTCTGAATCGAATTTTCTAATAGGGGAAGTTTTAATATTTGACCTATTAACTCTTTTTTTTTGCTCGCAATTACATTTAATTGGTTATCTACTATAATTAAATCGTTAAAACCTTTTTCTCTAAAATTTACTTGAATTAAATCTTGAATTTTATCTCTGACCGAGGATTTATTCAACGAATATTCATTTTCGTTTTTTAAAATAAAATGGATTGAAGATTGAAAGATTTGAGCAATAGCTTCGCCATACCTTATCCTCTCATTAATTGCGTTCCTCTCAGTAATCTTTGAGATTGAAAATCCGATAAGGATAATGGCAGCAAGCATAAGGATAGAGATATTGATGATTACCTCTGTCCTGAGTCCCAAATCAATCTTTTTAAAAAGCCACTTTAGATACTTCATCCTCTGAATCTAAGATACCAGTAAATAATCTCGTTTTGATAAAAAAGACTTATGACTGCTCCAAGAGAAAGAAATGGACCAAATGGAATAGCATATTTAAGATTCTTTCCTTTTATTGCAATCAAAACAATTCCAACAACCGATCCAATAAAAGAGCTAAGGATGATTGTAAGAAAAACAGATTTCCACCCCAAAAATGCACCTATCATGGCAAGGAGCTTTACATCTCCTCCTCCCATTCCTTCTCTCTTGAAAAGCCATTGGTAGCCTACAGCAACTAAAAAGAGAATGCCTCCCCCTGAAATTATTCCTATGAGAGATTCCCAGAAAGTTATATTGGACAATATCAAAGAGGATAATAAACCTACCCCTATTCCAGGGAGGCTAATCACATCAGGTATAATTTGGTGATAAAGATCGATTACCGTTATTACAATCAATGCAGAAACAAAGGCAAAATATATGAGATAATTTAGAGAAATTCCATACTTAATAAACAGTAAGACAGAACTAAATGCTGTTAGCCCTTCTATAATAGGATATTGAGGAGATATAATGTGGCTACAGTAACGACATTTACCTCTTAACAATATGTAACTTATTATAGGAATGTTATCATAAAATCGAATGGGTGTTTTGCAATAGGGACAATGAGACCCTGGAAAAACAATTGATTCCTCTCTTGGAAGCCTATAAACACAGACATTCAGGAAACTTCCAACAATTGCCCCAAATAGAAATGAAATAAAGATTAGCATTTAATTACCCCACATTCTTCCTAATTATTCCATAGTTCCTCAATCTATCTCTGTAAGTCTTGGACCATCCATCTCAGTTCTTCTATTATCTCCTTTGCCTTTGGAGCCATTTCAATCCCTTTAGAATAATAGTAGATAGCCTTTTCTGGATCTTTTAATCTGCTTGCATAGATATTTCCAATCTCTTCATATGGATTAATAATGTTAGGTGCTAATTTAGAGGCCTTCTTCAACTCAGAAATGGCCATCTCATAATTACCCATTTCCTTATAAACATATGAAAGCCTGTAATAAAGCTGTGCATTTTTAGGGTTTTTATTAATTAAATATTTTAGGATTTCCTCTGCTTTTTGATATTCTTTCTGCCTGAGGAAGAAGAGCGAGAGATTAATTTTTATATCGTCATCCTCTGGCTTTAATCTCATTGCCAATGTCAGTTCTCTGTATGCCTTTTCAGGTTCTCCCAATTTTCCATATACAATTCCAAGATTGTTTCTTGATTGATAATCATATGGAAGGATCTGAACTGCCTTTTCAAGGTATCCTACAGCCTTCTCATACATTCCGAGATCCATATAAACCACACCCATCATGGCATTCGCTGTATTGCTCTCCGGATGCTTCTCCACAGCATCCGCCCATAAAGTATAGCTATTTCGCCAGATAGTATTTTGATATATAGTCATGTAAGAATAACCAAACATGAGAAGTAAAAAAACAGCGAAACTAAGCAATTTAAAAAAATCCTTTGATAATTTTTTATTGTAACAATTAAAAAATCGGTCAAAAAGAATCCCTAAAAGAAATACATAAGAGAAGGA
>JBBIOI010000093.1:0-13300 GCA_037443425.1 Deltaproteobacteria bacterium | reverse complement strand
TTTATGGCACTCTTTGCAAGATTTAAATTCTCCTGTATGGTGGCATTTTTTGCAATCTATCTTAGCCTTTTCAGCATGGTTCTTATGGTTGAATTTGACATCACCATAACCGACTTTAAACACATATTCATCTTTGGCTGCCTTCTGCTGTGCAAAAACACCACCTATAAGGAGCACTGATAGAAGGAAAGCTGTAAGGATCCCAATAGTTATAAACCCTTTTTTCATTCCTCTTCACCCCCTTTCATTTAATTTAGACGTAAAAAGTCTAACAGATATTCATTTTTTGTCAAGAAAAAATTTGGATACGTAAGCATTTTTAGGTAAGGTTAGAGATTAAATTATACTTCGGAATAAGTATAGCACTGAAATAAGCCAATGCTACATAACTTGTCACGGGAAAATACATGTTTCCTTTGAATACCTCTGAAAAACTATTTAAAAATCTTTTCATCAATCTCTTCTTAATTGTCATTCCGAGCGAAGCGAGGAATCTATAAGATTACCACGCCCCCGCATCAAGTGTGGGGCACTTGCGATCATTTTCCTTTAACTTTCAATCTTAGAAATATTAGAGATTTTGATACGTGGAGATCAATCTTTTGTAATAATTGAGAGGTACTTTCTGTTTTTTATCA
The DNA here is from genome assembly GCA_037443425.1 of Deltaproteobacteria bacterium. Classification (GTDB taxonomy): domain Bacteria; phylum Desulfobacterota; class BSN033; order BSN033; family UBA1163; genus JBBIOI01. The sequence goes on along the minus strand of JBBIOI010000093.1, from coordinate 12,662 downwards.
ATTAGGCTTTTAACATATGATGGTCCATAATTATAGGCCGTTAAGGCCACTCTTACATCTTCAAAATCATCAATCAATTTATTAAGATAACGGATTCCTATTTTAACATTATGGAAAGGATTAAAAAGGGTTCGATCTCCCCTCCATTCAATTCCTAACTCGGCCGCGATTTCTCGTGCTACAAATGGCATAATCTGCATTAATCCCTTTGCCCCTTTTTCAGAAACAGACCAGTTCTGAAACGAACTCTCAATTGAAATTATCGCCAGAATAAGTTTTGGATCACAATTATATCGCAAAGCCTCTTCGTATATTGCTTCAGCAAGCTCTTCCTTTGTGACATTTGATAAATCTGTTGGATATTTTCCGAGGATATTAAGAATTTCTTTTATGTGTTTTTCTCTTTCGAAATCCGAACTGAAAAGTCTCAACCCTGGCATTAAACTTATTAAATGGAAGGAGAATATAAAGATGATAATGAAAAGCGTAATTTTCTTCAATAACTTTATTATAAGAAGACTATCCGCTTTTTTTAAAATGAATCTGGAGATTAAAAATATTTCAGAAATAATGTTTTTCAAACTCATAAACCATAACCTTTAAAAACCTATAAAAATTAACATTTTATAATCTGAATTTCAAGCCTTCCTATCCTGGAAATATACTGTCCCAAAATATATTTTGTTGAATTTAATATAAATTCAAATTTAATATTTATGGAATAATTATAAATATTACAATAATTATATTTTTTATTGACAATTTTTTTGCTTAGGTATAAAATAGGCCTAAATTTAAAGAATCAAAACATGAAATAGTTTTTAATGTTTAAAATAGCCAAGGTCAATAAAATTTCTGAGCAAATTATCGAACAGGTTCGAAAGGCGATCTTTGAAGGTAAATTAAGACCGGGGGATAAGTTACCACCTGAAAGGGAATTGATGAAAAATTTTAATGTTAGCAAAGCAACCCTAAGAGAAGCTTTACGTTCATTAGAAGTATTAGGTTTTTTAGAAATTCGGAAAGGTATCTCGGGTGGAGCATTTGTTACAGAAGTTGATATGAAAAAGGCAAGGGATTCATTCATTAACTTCCTTCATTTCAAGAATCTTTCATTAAAAGATTTGACAGAAGTCCGTCTCCTATTAGAATCTCACATAGCAGAAAAGGCTGCACTCGCTATTACAGAAGACGATTTAAATCGATTAAAAAAACTTATCAATGAATGTGAATATGTTTTAAAAAATGATATTCCAATTGAACACAGAAAGAATGAAATTGAGTTTCATAGAATCATTGGCAGTATATCCGGTAATCCCATTCTGATGTTTATCCTCGATTTTGTGGAGAATCTTCTAATTGATACTAAAGAGATTTTACAACCTCGTAAAGATTTTTCACAGCGTGTGTTAAACGCTCACAAACGGATTTATAAAGCTCTTCTGGAAAGAAACAGCAAAAAGGTTCGCCATGAGATGATCAAACATGTCAAAGAGGTAGAAAAAGACCTCATAAACCTTCAGAAAGAAAAAAAGAATAAAGAGTTAAATCTTCAACGCATTTCATTACCATATGGATTGAAAAAAAATCTAATGACTATTGAAAGGGGGTGATTATAACTCATTGGAGATTATAATTTATTAAAGAGCTCAGAGGCTAAGGTTTTTCTCGAATAGTCCCAAATAAATTATATGAGGAGGTAGGGTGATATGAAGAAAAATATTTTATTTTTAAGCTGTTTATTTATTTTCGTTGGATATCTATTTCTAACCTCAGCACCCCTTTCCAAAGCAGCAGAACCAATATATATCGGGACAGTTCAACCTGTTACAGGCCCCTATGCTGCTTTTGGAACAAAATTCTATCAGGCCTACAACATTGCAGCTGATGAGATCAATGCAAAAGGTGGAATTAAGGGAAGACCAATCAAGATTGTTTTTGAAGATAGTCAAGATAAGATGGATCTTGGTCAAACTGCTGCAGAGAAATTAATTGCTCGCAAAGAAATTATTGCTATTATTGGAGGAAGATTGAGTGGTGTAGGATATGCAATCGCCCAGATATGCGAAAGGGCAAAGATGCCTTATCTGGTGGATCACCCATCTGCAGATATTGTGACTAAATCTGGCTTTCAGTGGACATTTAGGCTAAATCCTGCCTCATCATTTAACTCTGTACCGCTTCAGCAATTCCTTAAAAATGTAGCAATTGATGTTAAAAAAGTAGCTTGTCTATACGAAAATACTATTTATGGTAAGGGAGTTGCCGAACCATTTAAAAAGTTTCTGGAGGACAATAAATACGAGATTGTTGTGTCTGAGGTTTATCCCCCATTAGCCCTTGACTACCGTGACCTTCTTACCAAAACTAAAGCAGCCAATCCTGATCTTGTCTTCATGGCTTCAAACATTCCAGATTCTGCACTAATACTGAGACAGGCCAGGGAATTAGGATTGAAACCTAAAATGTTTTCTGGGGCAGGAGCAGGCTTCAGTATTAGCGAGTTTATAGAACAGGCCACCGTGGCAGGAAATCATGTATATTCTACTGGCCCATGGTCTGGCAACCCAAAAGATCCAGCAGTTCAAGCCTTTATGAAAAAATTTATGCAAAGGTTTGGTAAATATCCCAAAGAACATGAAGCAGAAGGATATGCTGCCGTTTATGTCATTGCAGATGCATTAAAACGTGCCAAGACATTGACCCGTGAAGCAGTCCGAGATGCCTTAGCCAAAACAGACATGATGACAACTTTCGGTAGAGTCAAATTTGAAAATTTTGATGGCTATACAAATCAGAACAATGGTTTAAAAAATGGCCAGGTGGTGCTCAGTCAGTGGCAGGATGGAAAACTGGTCAATGTTTGGCCTAAAGAAGTAGCTGAGGCCGATTGGATTTATCCTGGCAAATATTGATACTTATTTTTTTTCGTAGAATTTAAATGATATATCCGTTTCCAGCTAAAACCTTTTCTGAGGAGTAAAATGCCGAAATTTGATATTCTCCTTCAAGCCATTGTAAATGGAATCTTTATTGGATCGATTTACGGGTTGATTGCTATTGGTTTAACGATCATATTTGGAGTGATGAGGGTAATCAACCTGATCCATGGCGATCTGATCATGTTAGGGATGTATCTGGCCTATTGGTTTGTAATTCTGGTAGGTGGCGGAGAACTGCCTCCTCTTCTAATCGCCTTACCAGTTTTCTTCTTCATCGGTTGGATAATCTTTAGAACCCTTATCTCACCAGTCGCCAAGGCAGGGGGTGAAATGGGAACTCTTTTGATTACTTCAGGGCTTTCCTTAGCGATTACTAACTTTGTTCAATTAATATGGAAAGCAGATTATCGTTCAACCCCTGCCCAGCTGGCGAGTACTTCTTATACCATTGCTGGCCTCTCGATTAGCTCTGCACTCCTTTTTGCTTTCTTCACTTCAGCTATTTTGGTAACAGCAATTTCAATCTTTTTAATGTATACAGAAACAGGAAGGGCGATTCGAGCAACTGCTCAGGATCAAGAGGCAGCTATGTATATGGGAGTGAATATCGAAAAGACCATGTTGATAGCTTTTGGAATTGGCGTTGCTTTAGCAGGAGCAGCAGGTGTTCTCCTCACCCCAATCTTTTATGTATACCCCTATGTCGGTTTTGTCTATATTGTAAAAGCATTTGTTGTGGTTGTATTGGGAGGAATGGGTTCCATTGTTGGCGCAGCCATTGGAGGCATTCTATTAGGGGTTACCGAACAACTTGGAACTCTCTTTATCTCTGCAGGATATAAAGACGCTTTTGGATTGATTATCTTTGTTCTTGTTCTTTTATTTAAACCTTCGGGTCTTTTTGGAAGATCAAGGCTTTAATATAACGTATGGAAACGCGAAACTTCAACTTGTTCTTTAGTCTTATTGGTCTGGCTATCTTAATGGCTATACCAATTTTTGGTCCAAGTAAATATGTGATGCATATACTTATTCTTGTCCTTCTCAATATTGTACTCGGGCAGAGCTGGAATCTCTTAGGAGGATTTGGAGGACAGATCTCTTTCGGACATGCAGCCATGTATGGGATCGGGGCTTACACCTCAACCTTACTCTATCTTAAGATGGGGCTTTCTCCATGGATCGGAATGATCATAGGGGGACTCCTTGCTTCCCTTTATGCCACAATCCTCGGTTTTATCACATTTCGTTTACGAGGCCCCTATTTTGCCCTTTCTACCCTTGCCTCAGCTGAGGTACTTCGACTTGTGGCTCAAAACTGGGATACCTTTACTGGAGGGGATGATGGGCTTTCCATTCATTTTGAAATCGCACCAAGAGTTGTAGAGTATTACATCATCTTGGGCATTGTGGTTTTTACTATTTTAGTGATATACGCAATTTCAGTTTCGAGAATGGGATATTATCTCTCTGCTATGCGGGAGGATGAAGACGCCTCGAGAGCTATTGGAATTGATGTAACAAGATTGAAAGTCCTCACACTTGCTATTAGTGCATTCTTTACAGGTATTGGAGGAAGTTTTTTTGCAAGTTATCAACTTTATTTTAACCCACATGTTGTTATGACTGTCCATACATCCATGCAGATGATTTTTGTTAGCATTGTTGGAGGGATGGGAACGATTGTAGGGCCTGTCATTGGTGCCCTCCTATTGGTTCCAATTGCAGAAATTTTTAGGGTAATCTCTCCCGCTGCTAACCTTCTTATTTATGGCCTTGTGATAGTGGTGGTGATGAGGTTTATGCCCGAAGGGTTAATTGGTTTGAAAAAGAAATTTATAATAAAAAAATAGTAGTTAGTAGAATGAATATCCTTTTAGAAACAAGAAATTTAAATAAAAGGTTCGGTGGCATCAAGGCAGTCTCAAAAATGAATCTGATTATTCAAGAAGGAGAGATCCTTGGCCTGATCGGTCCAAATGGAGCGGGTAAGACGACCTTTTTTAACTTGATTACTGGGTTTTTAAGGCCTGATTCCGGTTCGATCTTTTTTCAAGGGGAAGAGATTACCCGAATGAAAGCCCATGAGATTTGCCGTAAGGGAATTGCAAGGACGTTTCAATTAGTGAAACCTTTTAGTAAAATGACAGTATTGAAAAATGTTCAAGTTTCAGCACTTAGTAAATCTGAATCATTAAAAAAGGCGGAATCCATAGCTATCGAAACCCTTGATTTTCTCAACCTTTCCCATTTAAAGGAAAAAATAGCAGGTGAACTTCCTGTTGGATATTTAAAGTTATTAGAGGTGGCTAAAGCTTTAGCCACACAGCCAAAGTTACTTTTATTAGATGAACCAATTGCAGGTTTAAACCCTTCAGAAGCCATACGATTTATTGAGGTCGTAAGGGAAATCCAGAAACGTGGTATCACAATCTTTTTAGTAGAACATGTAATGAAATTTATTATGCCTCTATGTGATCGTCTAATAGTCATGCATTATGGTGAAAAGATCGCTGAAGGTTCACCTACTCAGATTTCTAAGGATCCTACGGTGATTCAGGCCTACCTTGGGGTGAGTTATGCTTAAAGTTTCTCAAATCGATGTTTATTATGGAAAAGTCCAAGCCCTCTGGGAAGTTTCTTTTATTGTGGAAGAAGGAGAGATCGTTTCACTTGTAGGGGCAAATGGGGCAGGGAAAAGCACTGTTCTGAAGACTATATCTGGGATTATTCACCCAAGTAAGGGGATGATAGAATTTGATGGGAAACCCATTAATCACCTTTCCCCTCATCAAATTTTTGGATACCAGATCGTTCATGTTCCAGAGGGGAGAAAACTTTTCCCTTTTATGACAGTTAAGGAAAATCTTCAGATGGGGTCTTACTATCCGACTGTACGAAAGTATAGAGCAGAGATGTTAAAATGGGTCTATTCCATTTTTCCAGTACTTGAAGAGAGAAGAACGCAATTAGCACATACTCTAAGCGGGGGAGAACAACAGATGTTAGCCATTGCAAGGGGACTTATGGGAAAACCAAAAATACTCCTTCTTGATGAGCCTTCTATTGGATTGAGCCCTCTTATCGTAAGAAAAATTTTCGAGGCAATTGATAAAGTACACCAAGAGGGGGTGACAGTACTTTTAGTTGAACAGAATGTGAACGAAGCGCTTAATTTGGCAAATCGAGCCTACGTGCTGGAAAATGGAAGGATAACCATGGAGGGAACTGGGAAAGATTTATTAAATAACGAACATGTAAGAGAAGCCTATTTAGGAATATAATTCAACTAAAAGGAGGAAAAAGTAAAGATGGCAATCCTTGAAGAGCCGATTAAAGGAATAGAAGAACTTAAAAATTATATCAATGGGGAGTGGGTGGAGTCTAAGTCGAATGAGTGGTGGGATGTTAAGAATCCTGCAACACAAAAACTTTTGGCCCGGGTCCCTATGTCAACACGCGAGGAAGTATTCTCAGCTATTGAAGCAGCAAAAGAGGCATTTCCCGAATGGCGTAGGACACCACCACTTTCAAGGGCAAGATATCTTTTTAGATTAAAGGAATTACTTGAGAAGAATTTTGAACGGCTTAGTCGAATCCAAACCATGGAACATGGCAAGACCATTGATGAGTCAAGGGGAGAGACGAGGCGCGGAATAGAAATGGTTGAGGTTGCAACAGGTATTCCATCCCTCATGATGGGTTATAATTTAGAGGATATTGCAACAGGTATTGATGAATATGTTATCTATCAACCCTTGGGAGTATTTGCCCATATAGCACCTTTCAATTTCCCTTTTATGGTGCCACTCTGGTATTCACCTTTTGCATTGGCTACGGGAAATACGTTTATTGTAAAACCCTCTCCAAGAGATCCTATAAGTCAGGTAATGCTTGCCGAACTTATTGATGAAGCTGGCTTTCCACCCGGTGTCTATAACGTTGTTCATGGTGGTGCTGAGGTAGCACAGATCTTGATGGAGCATCCAGATATCAAAGGGATCACCTTTGTTGGTACAACTACTGTTGGAAGAGAAGTCTATAGAAAATGTGGCGAGACTTGTAAACGGGCTATTGTTCAAGTGAGTGCAAAGAATTTTTTAGTTGTTATGCCAGATGCCCAGATTGATGCAACGATTGCCTCTCTTCTTACCTCTTTTTTCGGTAACACAGGCCAGAGATGTCTCTCAGGAGCAAATCTCGTTATAGTTGGAAAGGATGATGGGTTTTATAATAGGTTCTTAAATGCCTTTGTTGAGGCAACATCAAAGATAAGGGTTGGCTATGGGCTTGATGAATCGATTCAGATGGGGCCAATGCAATCCATCGATGGTAAAGAAAGGGTGTTAAAATATATTGAAATAGGAATAAAGGAGGGGGCAAAGTTGATACTTGATGGAAGAAGGCCAATCATAATAGGTGATTATCCTGATACATGTTTTTTGAACCCGACCATCTTTGAAGATGTCTCTCCTGATATGAGGATAGGGAGGGAGGAGATCTTTGGTCCTGTTGCAAGTGTAATGAGGGCAAAGGACTTTGACGAGGCTGTTGATATGATAAACAGAAGCAATTATGGAAATGCTGCTTCTATATTTACTACTAATGGCAAATATGCCAGAGAGTTTCAATACAGGGTTGAATGCGGGAATATAGGGATCAATATCGGGATTGTGGCTCCGATGGCATTCTTTCCATTTGGTGGTATGAAGGATTCTTTTTTTGGAGTACTTCATGGTCAGGGTCGTGATGCAATAAGGTTTTTTACAGAAAGTAAGGTGGTTATCCAGAGATGGTTTTAAGTCTTAGCTATCAGGAATTTTAGCGGAAAGGAATAGGTTATGGCGATTAATACATGTGCTGAAGCAATAAGCCTTGCAAGACACCTTGAGAAGGATTCATCGATGTTTTATCAGCAAATGGCTCAAAGATTCATAAGGGATAAGGACCTATTTCTATCATTTGTAAAAGAGAATGAAGACTATATTACTCAGGTCGAAAGGGCTTATTATGGTGTTATTACAGATGCTATTGAGGGTTGTTTTGCTTTCAATTTAGAGCCCGATGAATATAAACTTGATACTGATGTAGAAAAGGGAAGCGAGGATTACTCAGATTTAATTAAGAAGGCAATAAAAATAGAAGAAAAGATTCTGAGATTCTATTTACTTGCAGCCGAACAATCGAAATCTCTTATGGCTGATGTACCAAGGGCGTTTAGATTGGTAGCAAAAAAGAGGGAAAAACGTTTATCAACCTTAAAATCTCTTTTGAGTTCTTATTAAGAGCCTCTTCCATAATAAATCAACTCCAAAATGAGAAACCTTTAAATCTTTACTATTCCTCGAATTTTCCTACGTCTTCGACTTTAATTGAAAGTATTTTCTTCCGATTTAATCCCCTTTTTGATTTTTTTACAAGCCTCTGAAATTTTTGTGGTACACTTTGTAAAAAAGCCTTTTTTGCGCAGGATAGTATGTCTTTTTGAAGGGGTGAAGAAAGATCCGCAGCCTGAACTACATTTTTAAACCTTTCTCTCATAGATTTTGAAATCTGTAAAACTCCTGAAGGTGGATCGTAAAGTTCAAATACCATCTTCCAATAAATACTTGTAAGCTCAATGGCTTTAAAGAAGTTCTTCATATAGCCTGTAAAATATCTCTTAAATCTTTCTGATTCAAAACCTTCGGTTTTAAGCTCATTGTACGCGGTTTTATATGGACCAATCCATTTAATTCCCCTGAGTATAACCAAAAGACCATCAATCCAGTCTTCTATCTCATCCTCTTCTGGATAAACACCATGGGTTTCAACAAATGCCCTCTGAATATAGTACCTGAACCAATCAGGTGCATTGTGAGTGCCCTGTGGATTAAGATCCACCCATAAATGAAATGATTTTTTCATAAAATCTTCTTCTGGATAAAGTTCATGAAAAAGGGCAACATCCTGATAGATTTCGCATTCGCGATGGATCCTTCTATTTTCTCCTCTTCGATAATACGGTCCTGCAATATCGTTTACCATTGGATGAATCAATTGATCCGAGGCCATATGAGATAAAAATCCACATGCAAAGGCGAATTTGTAATGATCTATCATTTCCCACTCCTCTTCCTCCCATCGTGTATCCTTCCATGTGAGCTCAATAAGTGAAAGAGGGAAGATGTTTGGTTCTTTTGAGTGTAAAAGATAGGACCATCCATCAACCCCAAGCGGTTTATCCGATTTCTCTAAGAGGAGGTTTTTTAAACCTTCCCACTTACTTCCAAAATATGAAAGATCAGGACCTATGGAACCAAGATTTAAATAAGGTTTACATTCATCAGAATCAAGGATTTTTATGAACTCCTCATACTCGTCACCACTTTCAAGTGCCTTTACAGCCTTATTACAAATCAAAAGGTGCGAAATAGTTGCTGGCATATCAGTTCTCCTTTATAATAATGATAAGTATTCTATACCAAAATATATAAAAATTGCCAACCACCCTACCTTATTTTAAGGGAAGTTAACAGGAGTTAAATGGTGGAATAACGAGATGGATCTTTTTGACCCATTAGAACTGGCTAAAAGTGTTGATAAAATTATAAGTTCGGGCGAGAAGAGAAAATACTACCGTTTCAGGCCTGCCCCTTATTATGGTGGTATTTCTACTGCTGACTGTGTGGGATGTTGCTTAAGATGCATATTCTGCTGGTCATGGCATATTATAAACCAGCCTGAAAATATCGGGAGATTCTATTCTCCTGAAGAGGTAGCTAAAAATCTAATCTCTATTGCAAGAAAAAAAGGATTTAATCAGATAAGAATAAGTGGAAATGAGCCAACCATCAATCGAGCCCATTTATTAAAACTGATAAGCCTTATTCCCATAGAGTTTCAATTCATTCTCGAGACCAATGGGATCCTGATAGGAAATGACCCATCCTATGCAAAAGACCTTTCCCAATTTCCAAATCTCTATGTTCGTGTTAGTCTGAAAGGCGCTTCGAGCTCAAACTTCAGTCAGCTAACCCATGCAAAACCTGTGGGTTTCGACTTACAAATAAGGGCTCTTGAAAATCTTGTTCAAGAAGGTGTGGAGTGCTTTCCAGCAGTAATGGCAGATTTTTCAAAACCAGATGAAATCTTAAGGTTGAGATATAGATTGGAAAAGATTAGAGATGATTTTTATAATTTTGAAAAGGAAGAGTTGATTCTTTATCCTTTTGTTGAGGAAAATCTGAAAAAGGCTGGTATCCATTTAAACAATCTCCTATAATTAATTAGATTGATGCATTTAAATTGTAAAATTTTTAAATTGAAAAATGCGTAAAGCATCAAGCGATTTCCAAATATTTGTCAAACCCGCAGGATCCAACTGTAACTTAGATTGTTCTTATTGTTATTACCTAAATAAGGAAGATCTTTATCCAGAAAAAAAATCACTCCGAATGGGAGAGGATATACTGGAAGAATATATAAGACAACATATTGAAGCATCCCCTTCATCAACAATTCTATTCTCATGGCATGGTGGAGAGCCGACGATTCTTGGTATCGACTATTTTCGAAAGATAGTGGCAATCCAGCGCAAATATAAAAAGTCCTATCATCAGATTATCAATGGAATCCAGACAAATGGGACATTACTCAATGAGGAATGGTGCGATTTCTTTGCAAAAGAGGGCTTTATCGTTGGAATTAGTATAGATGGACCAGAGGAGTTTCATGATATTTATCGAAAAACTAAAAATTTAAAACCTACTTTTAAACTTTCAATCCGTGGATATGAACTCCTTAGGCAATATGGAATCAAGTGTAATATTCTCTGTGTCGTCCATTCCCATAATGTCAAACATCCACTTAAAATTTATCGGTTCTTTAAAGAGCTTGATGCTCACTATATAGAATTTCTTCCACTCGTTGAGAAGGAATTTGAAAATGGAAATTTAACATCAAGGACAGTTTTGCCTGAAGATTTTGGAAAATTCCTTTGTACTATATTCGATGAGTGGTTATCAAAGGATATAGAAAAAATCAGCATACAGATTTTTGAGGAAGTTGCCCGAACAGCATTGGGTCAGGAACATGCAATGTGTATCTTTAGAAAGACCTGTGGTAGAGTTCCTGTATTAGAATACAATGGAGACTTTTTCGCATGTGATCACTTTGTTACGAAGGAATATCTACTGGGGAATATACGGGAGAAGTCTCTTATTGAGCTTCTTGAAAGTCCTTCACAAAAGAGATTTGGTGAAAACAAATGGAAAAATCTCCCTCAATTCTGTAGAAACTGCGAGGTATTAAAATTCTGTTATGGTGGATGCCCAAAGGATCGAATCCTGCAAACCCCAGAAGGGGAGACAGGTCTTAATTATCTATGCAAAGCCTTCAAACACTTCTTCACACATTGTCAGCCCTTCATTAAATCATTGGCTTCTCTATGGGAAAGTCAGGCTAATAATAAATCAAATCTTTGGGCTGAAACAACCGTAAGGAGGATAGGCCGAAATGACCCATGCCCCTGTGGCAGTGGAAAAAAATATAAAAAGTGTTGTTTAAACAAGCAATGAAAATTAAATGAAATAATTTAAATTACTTTTTGAGCTTTTCATTTAAAAATTCTATTGTCCGTCTCCAGGCGAGCTCGGCTGCCTCTTTGTTATATCGTTCGGGATTTGTATCATTAAAAAAGGCATGTTTTGTTCCTTTATAGATAAATATTTTGTAATCTATTGATGCCTTTTTTAATGCCTCTTCATATTCAGAAATTCCTTTATTAATCATTTCATCATTCTCTGCATAATGAAGCAATAAAGAGGCCTTTATTTTAGGAACATCTTCAGAAGCCGGTTGTCTGCCATAAAAAGGAACTGCTGCTACTACATCCGAAGAATTCACTGCTACTTGATTGGCCATTGCTCCTCCCCAGCAGAAACCTATAACCCCAACTTTTCCAGTTGAGGAAGGATGAGTTTTTAAATATCTCACAGCGGAAATATAATTCTTTATTGTCTCTTTGGGTTCAAGCTTACCGATTAGCTCACGGGCTTTATCAGGATCATCAGGTGTTCCTCCAAAAGGTGATAAGGCATCTGGTGTCATCGCTAAAAATCCTTCCAATGCCATTCGACGAGTCACATCTTCGAAATGCTTATTGAGGCCTCTATTTTCATGAATAATCAAAACCCCAGGGAATTTCTTCTCTTCCGCTGGCCTGGCAAGATAGGCTCGAATCTCACCTTTTTCACCGGGATATTTTATTATTTCTGTCTTTAACCGAGGGTCATTCTTAGAAGTAAATTCAGCTCTTAAATGGCTCTCTGAAAGAAACATATGACTTGTTGTTAAGCCACCAGTTATAAGAATCAATCTTTTGATAAAATCACGTCGTCCAATAAGTCCAGTTAAATATTCTTTATACAACTTATCAATCTTCTGTTCCATAATAAGTCCTCCTGGTTTAAAATTTTTAATTTTTTAAAATTATATTCAAAAAAAATAAAATATTTCAATAAAATTTTTTTTCTAATCCCTACCCTCACCTGCGTCATTCCCGTGAAAACGGGAATCAAGCTGTTTTTAATGTTTTTATTTTCCCTGGATTCCTGCCTTCGCAGGAATGATAGCTTTAATTTTTATATAAACCTCCATGCCCTAAAAGGGCACCACGAAGGATGAAAATTGTTGAACAATAACGTCATATATTATATCCTTTTTGTGGAAGGAAGAAGG
>JBBIOI010000092.1:0-13352 GCA_037443425.1 Deltaproteobacteria bacterium | reverse complement strand
AAACCTCTATTCTTTGATCTAAAAAAGGAATTTACTGAAGTCTGGATTGCTCGTGCAATCCAAGCAAATTCTGACTACCTTGGATATCCTGTTTCGACCTCTATGACACGGCAGATTGTAGCCCGAAAAGTTGCAGAGGTTGCTGTAAAGATGGGATGTGATGCTATCCTTGAAGGATCAAGTGGTAAAGGGAATGATCAGTATCGCATGCACAATGTATTTAAGATGTTTGCACCAGAGCTGAAAATTCTCGTACCTGTAAGGGATTTTGATCTGACACGACTCGAGGAGGAGGTTCTTTGTAAACAATGGGGTGTTCCTGTAACAGAGATGATTACAGGTGGTGATGACAAGACGATGTGGTGTCGCTCAATAGCAAGTGGTGCTATCGATCTTAACCAGCCACTTCCTGATGATATCTGGATGTGGTATAAACCTCCGGAGAAGGCACCTGATAAGCCTGTATTTTTAACACTTGAATTTGAAAAAGGGGTCCCAGTAAAACTGAATGGAAAAAGAAGACCTCTTGGAGAGATTATACCCGAGCTGAATGTCATCGGTGGGGAAAACGCTATTGGAAAGATTGATATCTTTGAAGATGGGATTATGGATTTAAAGAGTCGTGAGATATATGAAGCCCCTGCAGCGACAATAATTCTTAAATTACATAGAGATCTTGAACAGTTCTGTCTTACTAAGGATGAGATTCAATTTAAGAAGGGGATTGATCAAAAATGGGCTTATCTTGTGTATCATGGAATGGCTTATCATCCTTTAAGATATGATCTTGATGCCTTTATCGAAACTTCACAAAAGGTCGTAAATGGAAAATACAAAATCAAGCTCTATAAAGGCAATATTGACATTGTTTATCGTGAATCTAAAACAAGCCTTTTTTCGCCTGAGATTCGTTCCATAAAGGCAACAGGTTTTGATCAGAGGCGCTGTGCAGATGCTGCATTTGTAAGGGGCTTACCATTTGAGATTTTAGCAAAGAGAAAAAAGCTTATGGGGAAAAGATATAAATGAAGATAGAAAAACTCTGGGGAGGCCGGTTTAAGGAGCTTCCACCGAAAGAGATTATCGAGTTTCTTTCAGGCCGTGATGTGAAAGGAATTCCTCCATGTGATGAACGATTGATTAGCTATGACATCTGGGGGAACATGGCTCATGCCTTAATGCTATTCAAACAAGGGATTCTTTCAAAAAAGGAGACGGCCAAAATCGTTAAATGTCTTAAAGAGATAGAATCCCTTTATCAAAATGGTAAATTTAGACTGGACCCACTTAAAGAGGATGTCCATACAAATGTAGAAAGTTTTTTAATTGAGAGATTAGGGATCGATTTCGGAGGGAAGATTCATACTGGAAGAAGTCGAAACGACCAGATTGCCCTTGATATGCGTCTTTATCTGCGAGATGAGGCATTGGAATTTATTAATAGGATTATTTCGATTATTGAAGTACTCCTTCAGAGAGCACAAGAGCATATATTTACAGTTATGCCTGGTTATACCCATCACCAACATGCTGTCCCAACTACATTTGGTCATCTTCTCACTTCATTTGTCGAGGCATTAGAGAGAGATGAAAAAAGGTTTTTTAACTGGTTAGAGTTATTTAATAAAAATCCATTAGGAGCTGCAGCCGGCTATGGCACAACATTTAAACTTGACAGAAGGTTTACATCAAAACTTCTTGGATTTGATGGACCAACAGAAAATGTTACAGATCCGATTACACAACGATGGGAAGCAGAGGCTGAGCTTGCCTACTCAATATCAATTCTAATGAACCACCTATCAAGCCTGGCTCAGATACTTATACTTTTATCAACAAAAGAGTTTAATATGGTTAGACTTGATGATCGACACTGTAGTGGAAGTTCCATTATGCCTCAAAAGAGAAATCCCTGCTCACTCGAGGTTGTTAAGGCAAAGACGTCGTATATTCATGGATTACTAATGAGTTTATTATCACAGGGCAAAGCCCTCTTTATGGGATACAATCGTGACACCCAGTGGACAAAATATTGGATTATGGATATTATTGATGAATCAAAACCTTCCATATCGGTAATTTCGGATGTATTACGTCTTCTTCAAGTAAATAAGGAAGAGATGTTAAAAAGAGCCGAAGAAGATTTCTCTGGAGCTACTTCACTGATGGAATGGTTAGTTCAATCTCATTCGCTATCTTTAAGAAAGGCCAAAATGGTTGTTGAGAGGGCTGTAAAATATTCAGAGTTAGAAAAAGGAGAAAGGGTATCTTTTTCAGCCCTTAAGAGATCCCTTGAAGAGATGGATATAGAGTTGAAATTGAATGAAAAGGATGTAGAAGAAGTCCAGAGGCCAGAAAGGATAATAAAAGAACTGAAATCAGTTGGGGCACCCTCTCATGATAGAACCCTCGAAATTATCTTATTGTTTAAAGATTCTATTAGGAATGGTAAGGATCTTTTAAAGAAGAGAATAAAAAAGGTTGCCGAGGCAAGGCGGATAACAGTTAAAATGATAGACGATCTGATAGGTTGATTATATGGGGTTTGGTAAAATAACTGCCAAAGAAATAGAGATTTTCACAGATTTAGTGGGACCTGATAGGATATCAACAGGAGAGTCGGTGCTTGAGCTTCATGGAAGGGATGAATCCTTTCATCAAAGAAGAAGGCCTGATGTAGTTATATGGCCACTAAATGCAGAGGAGATTAGTACTATACTAAAGATAGCAAATGAGAAGAGGATTCCTGTTACCCCATGGGGAGCTGGTACAAGCTTAGAGGGTAACCCCATACCTGTCTTTGGAGGAATAGTCCTTGATATGCAGCAGATGAATCATATTCTTGAATTAAGGGAGAGTGATCTTCAAGTAAGGGTTGAGGCAGGGGTTACTTATAAAGAGTTAAACCAGTTTTTGTCAAGACATGGTCTTTTTTTTCCGCCCGATCCCGGTGCCTCTGCAACTATTGGTGGGATGGTTGGTAACAATGCAAGTGGTATAAGGACCATAAAGTATGGTTCGACCAAGGACTATGTTTTAAGCATGGTTATAGTGATCCCTTCTGGTGAAATTATTAAGATTGGAACGAATGCCGTAAAGACATCCTCTGGATATGATCTATGTCGTTTATTTGTTGGATCTGAAGGGACACTTGGTGTGATAACAGAGGTTACATTACGACTTGTTGGCATTCCTCAGGAGTATATGGCTGCAATAGCACAGTTTCATGAGATTCGAAAAGCAACAGATACTGTATTTCAGATCATGAGATCAGGTCTTTCTCCTGCAGCACTCGAATTCTTGGATATTTCAACAATCCAGGCGATAAATAGGTCTAAAGATATTAATTTAATTGAGAAACCAACACTTTTCATAGAATTTCATGGACCAAATGCCTCTGGTTTAAAAGAAGAATTGGAGATGGTTAGAGAGATCTGCTATGAAAATGATGTAGTGGAGTTTGATTCTGGTATTGGGAGACAGGAACGTAATCGTTTATGGGAGGCACGCTATGGTGTTCATGAGTCAATAAAGATAAGCAATCCAGGGCTTAAAGCCCTTGTAATAGATACAGCTGTTCCAATCTCTAAGTATCCGGAAATGGTTGAATGGGCACATAGGGTTATCAGGGAAAGAAATCTAAAAGGCTATGCATTTGGACATGCTGGAAGTGGAAACCTCCATATGGAGATCCTTGGAAATCCTGAGGATGCTTCAAATTGGAAGAGGGTAAAGGAAGCAGAAGAAAAGATCGTGGAGTTTGCAATCAGTTTAGGAGGGACATCAACCGGCGAGCATGGGATTGGGATCGGAAAGAGGAAGTTTATGAGAAAGGAACATGGAGGGAGCATTGATTTAATGAAAAAGATAAAGATGCTTTTAGATCCAAATGGAATAATGAATCCAGGAAAGATTTTTGATTAAAAATGAAATGGTGAAATTCAACTTATTATTCTACACCTTTATCATCCTCTTTTTAGGCCGATTTAGTATCCAGTGGGTACTCTATTTTCTTAATAGATCCCATCTCAAAAGAAGCAAGGATAGTGTCCCGGAGGAATTTCGGGATATAATAAATGTCGAAAGGTTTCAAAAGATATCTTCCTATACAATAGAATCTGAATCTTGCCAGATGATCCACACTTCTGTTAATCAGGGTATACTTTTAATATTACTACTATCTGGGGTTCTACCATGGTGGGTAGAAATAATAAATAGATTTGGATTTGGTAATGTAACGAATGGATTAATCTTCTTTGCAAGCCTCGGGATACTTTCAACCATAATACGAATACCGTTTGGGCTATACGAAAATTTTTCGATTGAGGCCCGTTATGGATTTAACGTGATGACACTTAGACTATGGTTCATAGATCTACTGAAAGGCATTGTAATATCATTCATCATAGGTGGTTTAATATTGTTAATTCTATTTACATTAATCCAAAAAGGAGGAGAGCTCTGGTGGCTATACGCATGGATTATTACGGGTGCTTTTGAGCTTTTGATCTTATGGTTATTTCCTGTGGTAATTGCACCTTTGTTCAATAAATTTGAGCCGATAAATGATCAGGAAATAAGCGATAGGATAAAGGAGTTAATGGAGAGGGGAGGGCTTAGGTCAGGTGGAGTATTCAAGATGGATGAAACAAAAAGGAGCAAACATACAAATGCTTATTTTACAGGGATTGGAAAGACAAAAAGGATTGTCCTTTTTGACACACTATTGGCTTCCCACCCACTGGATGAGATTCTTGCGATACTTGCTCACGAGATTGGACATTGGAAGAAAAGGCATATATTTAAGCAAGTCATTTTTCTTGAGGCACTTGCATTTTTACTTTTTTGGGTTGGAGCAAAGTTTTTAAATTGGCATCTTCCTTATCTGACATTTGGTTTTAAAGAGCAGGTGTTTTATGTTGGTTTATTTATATATGGAATATTTCTCAGTCTTATTGGCTTTTTTGTTCAACCATTGGAATCTGCAATGATGAGACGTTTTGAGACAGAGGCAGACAGGGTCTCCTACGATCTAATAGGTTCTGTTAAACCCCTTATCGAAGCTCTTAAACGTTTGGCAATCGATAACTTAGAAAATATCACTCCACACCCAATTTATGTATGGTATTACTATTCACATCCGCCTTTCCATGAAAGGATTTCAAGGCTTAAGGGTTTTACAAAGAAAGAGGTCTAAGGGTTATGGATTTAAAGATCTTTGAAGGTATGAACAGAAATGAATTAATGAATTATATAGAGTTTCTTCTATGGCATTATAGAGTAGTCGATGCTTTCTGGTTTATATATATAAACGAACTTTTTGATCAACCAACAGCCGAGAGGATCAATGAAAAGGTATGGGGCCGTGTAGCAGGAATGGCTGCCAAGGATCTTATTCGTAGATTTAATATAAATGAAAAGGGTCTAAAGGGATTTGTAAGGGCATTAAGATATTTCCCATGGACTATCTTGATAAGCTATCATATAGAGGAGAAAGAAGATGAAGTCATTATAAGTATTCCGAGTTGTGCTACACAAGAGGCACGGCTTAAGAGAGGGCTTGGGGAGTTTGTTTGCAAGGAGATGCATCTCAAAGAGTTTTTGGGTTTTGCAAAGGAGATAGATGAGGATATTGTGGTTGAGTGTCTGTTTGCCCCTCCTGATCCACATCCAAAGGATATGTTTTGTAAATGGAGATTTACTCTAAGGGAAAGAAATCCATAAATCCGAAGGAGGTATTTATGAAAGGTCTTAGTAAATCGGTAGTTTATTTTAATAATCCTGGTATCGAAAATACAGAGGATGTCATTGAGATTGTTTATAATAGACTCAAAGAAGGCGATATAAAGAATGTTGTTGTGGCAAGCTCGAGTGGAGAGACAGGTTTAAAATTTGCAAAAAGAATGGCAAAAGAGACAAACCTGGTTGTTGTTAGCACCCACCCAGGATTTTCTAAGCCTGGAGTGTGGAATTTTAATCGCAATATCTTAAAGGAGCTTGAAGCTATGGGTTGTAAGGTTGTAAAACAGAGCCATATACTTTCGGGTTTGGAGCGGAGCTTTACAAACCATTTTTCTGGCGCTTCACATACAGAGGTTCTTGCAGAGGCACTTCGCTCTCTTTTTGGGGTTGGGTTAAAGGTTGCAATTGAATGTGCGATTATGGCTGCAGATAGCGGAGCAATTTCTATTGATAAGACGATTGCTGTTGGTGGGACATCCACTAAAAAGGGCCGTGGGGCAGATTGTGCGATTGTTGTATGGCCATCACACTGTAATAATTTTTTCGACTTTCGTGTACTTGAGATTCTTGCGAAACCTTTTAGAAGAGAAACAGAAGTGGAAGATTGAAGTCCACAAATATACAAGGAGGATATTCTGATGGAATTTGAAAAAGATGTTATCAAGACATCGGGCGGTAATTTAATCATCACATTTATAGGTCATGGGACATTGATTTTTGATTTTGAAGGTAAGGTGATCCATGTAGACCCTTATAGTGAGGTGGCTGATTACAGTAAACTCCCGAAGGCTGATATAATCTTAATTACTCATGAACATAGAGATCATCTGGATCTTAAGGCCATAGGCCATATCCGGTCTGAACATACCATATTTGTTATTCCAAAGGTGTGTGCATCGCAGATTAAGAATGGCATCGTGATGAACAATTGGGATGTCAATTATATAAATGACTTAAAAATTGAAGCCGTGCCTGCATATAATATTATTAATAAAAGGGAATCAGGGGAGCCTTTTCATCCAAAAGGTGCTGGCAATGGCTATGTCATCACATTTGGGGACACAAGGGTTTATATTGCAGGGGATACAGAAGATATACCAGAGATGAAAGAACTGAAAGCTATTGACATAGCGTTTCTACCGATGAATCTTCCATATACAATGACTCCTGAAATGACAGCAAGGGCCGCCAAGATGATAAGACCTAAAATCCTTTATCCTTATCATTTCGGTGATACAGATTTATCGAAATTAATGGATCTAATGAGGGATTCGATCGATATCGAAGTTCGACTTCGTAAGATGAAATAGTTCCATGTTATTACGTCATCTTTTTTTAATAAAAAGGTAAAAATAAACGAGATTGATAAATCCTGTTAGGGCCAAACAAAGAAACATTATTTTAAAATTTGTTGCCTGAATAATTATTCCCATAATCACTGGACCTAAGCTTATTCCCAGATCATTCATTGCATTAAATGTTCCCATTATAGGACCAGGATGGCCTCCTCGTTCTACAGCATAAACCATTAATGCCGGTATTAGAAAGGCTGGACCAATCCCATAAATAATTGCGACAAGAATAAACATTGGTAGAGTTTTGGAAAAAGAAAGTATAATCATTGAGATGATATATGGAAAAATAGAGGGCATAATTATTTTTTCTCTGCTATATAGATCGAGTATCCTTCCACCGAATAGTCGACCGAAAATAAGTATAATGGCAACTATGGTGAAGAAAAAGCCTGGATTGCTTACTCCATTATTAACCGCATATATAGGAAAGAATGTAGTTAATGCACCCCAGATGAAAAATGGAAAGAAGCCCAGAATCGATGATCTTATGGCACTGCGACTAAGAAAAAATCCATCACTGTATGAAGAATCTTTAAATGGAGCAACTGTTCTTTTTGAAAGTTTAGTGGTGATAAATAATGAGCATAGTGATAGTGCAAAACAGGTGAGGAATAGATATATAAAATCAAAGTGGTTTATGATAAACATTCCAAGGGGAGGAGCAACTGCAGTTGAGATCGTGAATGCGAGAATAAAAAAGCCAAGACTTTGTCCCCTGTGACCTTCTGGACTTATATTTGTAATCAGAGTAAATGAGGCTGTGGTGAATAGGGCATATCCAACTCCATGTAGAATTCTTACAAAAAGAAATGGCCAGAAAGATTTTGCAAAGATATAAGAAATAGAGGCCAACGCAAAAAGAAGGCCTCCAAAAATCATAAAGTATTTCTCAGGTTTATATAGAAGTTCTTTTCCAACAAACGGTCTGGTAATTAAAGAGGCAATTGCATAGCAACCTATCAAAAGACCAATCTCTGACTCTGGTGCCCCTCTCCTTAAGAGATAGATTGGAAGCGTTGGGATAAGAGAAAAAGTTGCAAGTGTAAATATAAATTGTGTAAAGAAACAGAGTAGAAACTCACGACTAAGTATTTTTCGAATCATTTCCATATAAAACCTTTTATAAAACCAGACAATATAGTATTAAATTTTATTTTTTAATTTTCAATCCTGAATTGAACTTTATCTAACTTGAGTTTCTTATTAATCAGAGCAATTAAATTGACTTTTCCTAATGAAATCGTGTCGTAATTTGACATAAGAAATGAAACCAAATGTGGCAAGGGACCCTACGGAATAAATTATATTATTAATTTTTTTTGTAGGGTAAGCCCTTGTGGCTTGCCGACCCCTTATAAAGGTGTCATTTATTTTGTGCTCTTACAATGGCTGATGATTAATAGAATAGGATTATAAGACCGAGAAGAATAAATATTGGGGTAAGATGAATTAGATTTAATCTATTAACCTCTAAGGGATGGTCTTCGTTATATCCCCTTGTGGCAAGGCTGAAAGTTACCTCTTCAGCATCTAAAATGGAGCGACGAAGAATTGGTAAGGTAAGAAATTTTATCTTTTTAAATGGATTTTTACAAAACTCCCCAAATCTTGCCCTATTTGCAAGACGAACCTCTTCAGCCTGATCGAGAATCCGTGAGAGGAATTTCATTGCGAGAGAGATCATTAATCCTATTCTCCTTCCAGGTATAAAAGGAAAAGGTTTTAAAAACCATATTATAGCATCCCTAAGCTCTTTTGGCCTTGTGATACTTGTGAATGTCACAGCAAATCCTATAAGGATAAATAGTCTCCAGGCAACCGAAATCCCGATAACGAGTCCTTCTTTACTAATAGGGAGAAAGCCAATCCTTTGGCCAGGGCTTAATAAGATTTGAAATAAAAAAATAAGAGAGATAAGAATTATAAAGCTACGAAGGTCTTTTAGGACCTTTTTCAGAGATAGTCTCGCCAAAAGGAATGTAAATGAAAGGAGGAAAGAATTTAATATCAGTAATGATATTCTGGAGTTTAGAAGTGAAGCAGTAATTATGATAAAACCGATAAGTTTACATCTTGGATCCCATCTGTGCAGGATAGAATTTGTGGGGATATAATGCAGGGCTAATCGAGCCATGAAATCTTACGTCCTTTCAAAATAATATAGCATGGGGGTCTTACTCCAAAACTCGGCAGTACCTTCAAGAGGTCTTCCTCTGGTGGACCTGAGGCCTTTATCTCTCCATCTTTAAGAACCGCGATTCGATCCACATGGGTAATAATCTTCTCTATATCATGAGTTGTAATTAAAATTGTGTGCCCCTCTTTATGTAACTGAATTAAATATTTCAGTAGTTCAGATATACCTGGATAGTCGAGGTGTGAAAAGGGTTCATCAAATAGTAGAACCTCAGGATTCATTGCCATCACACCTGCAATAGCCAGACGTCTTTTTTCTCCTCCTGAGAGGAGATAACATGGTTTCTCTTCCAGACCCTTAAGACCCATTCTTGCTATGGCTCTATCTACCCTTTCTTCAATCTCTCTCTTTTTGAGCCCCATATTTTCTGGTCCAAAAGAGATGTCCTCTCTCACAGTTTCTCCTATAATCTGTGCATCAGGATCTTGGAATATAACACCAACCATCCTGCGAAAAATCATCGAATCAGGGCTAAAGCCATTAATATTTATATAACCCTTTGAAGGTCTAATAAGGCCTGCAATTATTCTTAAGAGCGTTGTCTTTCCACTTCCATTCGGTCCACAGATTAGAAACAGCTCACCTTTCGAGATGGTTAAATCAATACCTCTTAATGCATAAGTTCCGTCAGGGTAGTGATGATGAAGATTTTTTATCTCTATCATTTTTATTGAAAAGATTTGGCCTGCCTTGATAGGATTGGTCTAACAGAGCGGACTAAGATGATAGCTAAAATCGCCTTAATTGTATCTCCGGGTAGAAATGGAATCATTCCAAGCATAAATATCTTTGTCCATGACATCTTTGTGATTAACTTGAGCCATGGTAATCCGAGGCAATAAATAAGTATAGAACCAACTATTACTGCAATTATATCACCACGAATACTATTGCGAGATTTTTCTGATATCAGGCCTGTAAAAAAAGAGGCAATGATAAAACCTCCCAAGTAGCCACCTGTTGGACCAAGTATATGGGCCATTCCTCCCTTTGCACCATAGAACACAGGTAGACCAATTGCTCCCAAAAGGACATAAAGAGATGTACTTGCAAGTGCCCACAAGCTTCCCAATAAAAGTCCTGATAGAAGAACAAAGAGATTAGTTAGAACAATAGGGACAGGCCCAATCGGGACATGAATATAAGCCCCTACTGCCATTAACGCTGTCATAAATGAGGCTAAAACGATGAGCCTTAATTTTAAAATAGGCATGTAAGGACTCCCAATTTGTCAACATATTTTAATCTAAAGTTAACAAAAATTGAGAGTCATGTCAACACTTATCCTCCATCTAAGGTGTGATGTTCCGTCTTTTGAAACCAGGCCTTGGGATCGATGAAATACTCTTCTGTGTCCTTAAGGGATAAATAATGTTCTTTTTCCATTTTTGAAAGTAGATCAAAAAAGTTTCTTTCCCTCTCATCTGTGGAGGAATCTCTTAAATCTTCGTAAAGTTTTGCTCCTTTTGATTCAAAATCAATTGCTATCCTGACCGCCTCGAGGTCGTCTGAATCTCCTTTTATATTTAAATCAACTTTTTTTAAAAAATCGAGAAGTATATCTTTTACTATCGTATCCTTAACTTTTAAAGGAACAGTTTCAGGCCATTTTTCATTATTTGACCATTTCTTATGAAGTTCCTTAAGACGTTCGTAATGTTCAAGCTCATCATCTGCAATCTTTTTAAACATCTCTTTCCCGAGAGGGTTTTTTGTTCTTTCGGCATTTTTAAGATAGAATTCTCGCTCTCTTAATTCATTGTTTAAAGCAACCTCAAGGGATTTTAATCGATCTTTTTCATTCATTTTATCTATCCTCCAATTTATTTATATTCTATTCTCTAATCCTCCTTAGTTCCATTACAACGGGATTAAAGGGATCTGGACAAGCAATGGTTGTCTTATCCTTATCTTCTTCCCATGGATATTCACCTCCATGTCTTAAGACACGCCATGAAGGGAAAATTGCATGAAATGCTGAGGGACAGAGGGTGTTGGGACTACCTGACATTCCAAGCATAAAATCCTGGCTAAGATCAAACTCCTGACCTTCGAAATGTTTTGCAGCACATGTTCCTTTAACAGAGACAATCCTTAGGATTACTTTTTCTGGATTTGCCATGATTTATTGCCTCCTTTCATTATATAATAATTAGAGCCTTAACCTAAGGCCCATATTAACCCTACTACGATACCGATGATCACAGAGACATAGGGATTAGAAGTCACAGTTCAGCCACTTCCGATACAACGAGTCAGGTAGCTAAGACTAAAACCTGCAAGCCCACCAATAATGATACCTAAAATAATCTTAAACATAGTTTTACCTCCTCATCTTAAGATACCATCTCAAACCTGACAAATCAAGTAAATACCTTTCCCATCCAAGTATAATTTCCTCAAGATTGATTTCTTCTTTTAGAGAAGAAATAAAATATTAAACTTCCTATCATACCTAATAAACAGATAAGAAAGGAGAAATGGTAGGCTTCTAATGAGTAGTTTGAGCTTCCATTAGAAATGGACTTAATAACCTTGCCAATTGCTGGCATAAATACAGCGCCTCCTGCCATTGTAAAAAAATTTACAAGGGTCATTGCAGTCCCAGAGATTGACAATGGAAAAAGGTCTTTGGCATGAGAATATATGAGCATCCCAAAACTTGTAAAAAAGCCCATCCCAAAGAATATAGAGCCATACCATATAGGAGTCTTGATATTCCCTCCAATTAAAAGAAGTAGAAGACAGATACTATAAAGCGTTAGGCCACTAAAAGCAACCCATTTTGGTGACTTAATAAAGCGATCAGAGATACGGCCAGATATTGGTCCTCCAACCACAATTCCAAGGGATAGAAGCAAGATCAGGTTTCCTGCCTGAACAGGAGAGAAACCTTTTGTATATATTAAGTAAGGTCCAAGCCATAAACCCTGAAGGCAAACAAACGTTCCATACCTAAAGAAGGCCAGGAAACCAATCTGCCAGAATGAAAGGGACCCTAATATTACTTTTAATGAATAAAGAATCCCTATTTTATTGTTTGAGTAAGAAGATGAGGGGGGGTTATCTTTTCCTTCGGTTATTGAAAAAAAACAGATGATTGATAAAAGTATTGTTATTATTCCTGCAAGTATCAATGTTAGCCTCCATCCGATAAGGGATGTGATATAAGCCAGAGGAGAGGCTGCAAAGATATTTCCTAACGTTCCAATAGAAAGGATTGTCCCTGTCAATGTTGAGAATTTTTCATTAGGGAAATTTAAGATGAAAATCTTCATCGCACCCATTAGAACTGGCGCCATTCCGACCCCTATCAAAATCCTTCCCCAGAGGGCCATAGAGAAGGATTCGCTTAGGCCGAATAGAAACGAACCGCATGCACCAATAATGGGGAAAACAGTAAGAATAATTCTTGGGCCAATTCGATCAAGCATGGGGCCCATAGGAATTTGAAGAAGGGCAAATGAATAAAAATAAGCTCCTCCCAAGATGCCAAGGGTTTCTGCATTGAGTTTGAGATCCTTGATTAAATTTGGTGAAATAACTGCATTTGAAACACGATAAAATTGAGAAAGGATATAAAGAAAAGAGAGTATGAGGAAGATTAAGAAAAGTCTGGTTGCCTTAGGTGGTTCCATACAGACATTCTAAAATTAATATCAAAAAAAGTATAGGATACGGCCTCGAGAAAAACAAGCTCTAAATGAATCATCCATTGCCAACAAGAGGACATAATAATCCACCCAAGTAGTCATTTCGAACGAAGCGTGGCAATCTAATTTTATAATTTAACCCTCCATACCTCCCTTTAAATAAAAGGAGGCAAATTGGGGTTGACAAAATTTTTGAATAATATATAATAAATATGAAACATCGTTTCGTATTGTGGAACAAATGAAGACAGGCAGGCCAAAGAATCTTGTTCAGACGAAATCTCTTTTTGATTTCAGGATCGGTTACTACAATGAATTCCCAAGGTTGAGCATTTGCCCCTGACATAGCCCATCTTGCAGAATCCAAAATTTTTTCTACAACCCCTTCGGGTATTGGGTCAGGTT